>CAIQXC010000627.1 GCA_903875675.1 Akkermansiaceae bacterium | reverse complement strand
GGTCTCAAGGTCTCAAGGTCTCAAGGTCTCAAGGTCTCAAGGTCTCAAGGTCTCAAGGTCTCAAGGTCTCAAGGTCTCAAGGTCTCAAGGTCTCAAGGTCTCAAGGTCTCAAGGTCTCAAGGTCTCAAGGTCGGACCTGAATTCGCGTTTCTTTGACCTTTGACTCAGAACTCAGTGTTCGACAACGGAGCGAGCAAGTCGGTTTCCCCGAAGTGTCGGCTGAGGGCGGAGGCGCTAACCTCAGATGAAAATTTGCCGTGGTATGAGTCGCAGTCATGCCGACATCTGAGGTGTCTTCTAGCGGCGTGTCTGTGACCGCCGATGGCCAATGAGGTGACCCTCGTCGAGGCCTTGGCGATTCATGTTCATCGGCGGTCATGGACACGCCGCTACAACCGACAAATATTCTTGCACGGCTCCTGGGCTTGACGTCAATTTCAGGGAATCTAGCTTGCTCTTCCCGTGGCTCTTTTGAGGTCTAACACTGATTTTTGTGACTCTTCGACCTGTGAATCTGCTGGCCATTTCGGCCTATTATTTCTTGGAAATGGGCGGAGGTTTAGGCATTTCCCGCCGCGACTGATTTATTTCTCCCCGCAGAGAATTTTTCCCTTGCCACAACCGCCGCTGCCAAGCCATCTTCCCGCCGCGCGCCGTTATCTGGCGCGTTTGTCCCTCCGGTGTAGCTCAGCGGCAGAGCGGGTGACTGTTAATCACTAGGTCGTTGGTTCGATCCCAACCGCCGGAGCCATCTAAACCCCTTATTTTCAAAGGGTTTCGTCAAAACCAAGGCTGTAGAAGCCTGCAACGAAATGACGAAAAATGCCGATTCCTGCAACGAAAAGTATCCACGAAGTATCAACGGAACTGGCCTGTCTTCCCCCTCGGAAAATCCACCCCAGCCTGTAATGCGGCACCGGAACTGGTTCAGCTCGCCTCTCACTCTGGAATTTTGCGGCTAATTTCTGATCCCCCATCAGGAATTCGGAAAAAATGACGAACGATCCTGCCATTCCCGCCATGAAAATTGAATCATGTGGGCCGCGCCAATTCTCCGTGATTGAGGCGGCGGAATACTTACGGCTTCACCCTAGGACAGTCTATGCACTGATTGAGGAGGGACTTATTCGCCACCGACGCAAGGGACCACGGAAGGGAAGGATCTTCTTTTTGGAGCGGGACCTGGAGGACTACATCACTGGGAATCCAACTGGGAAGGTGCCGCCATAAGTGAGGATGTCCGGCTTTCTTTGGCGTGTGCCTTCAGGGTGCCTGGTATTTCAGCGGCGGATCATGGGCGTGCGGTGGCGAATGTGCGGCCTTTAGCTGTCAGGCGATACTTTTGGAGGCGGCTGTTAGGCTTGTCAGGGATCGTGCGCTCGATAAGACCTGTTGTGAGGGCGGGATTGAGGTAGTTGGCGCGGAAGGTGGGGCGATGGGAAAGCTTGAGGCGGGTCATGCACTCGACCGCGCTGAGGGGCTTGTCTTGCAGCATCCGGAGCAGAGATTCGACTTGATCGGTGAGTTGGTCGCTGACTTGGTCGGTGCCGGAAACTTCCCGCAGCGCGGTTAGGAGAGCGGCGAGGAGGAATTCGATGAAGGCGGTGCAGTTGCCGGCCTTGTCGCAGGTTCCGAGCACCCGGTAGTAGTCGGACTGGCGGTCACGGATCACCGTTTCGACGGGCAGGTAGGCGAAGAGAGGATTCCAGCGGCTGAGGATGAGGGTTTGCCAAAGGCGGCCCATGCGGCCGTTGCCGTCGGCAAAGGGG
Source organism: Akkermansiaceae bacterium (assembly GCA_903875675.1). GTDB lineage: Bacteria > Verrucomicrobiota > Verrucomicrobiia > Verrucomicrobiales > Akkermansiaceae > Luteolibacter. The sequence goes on along the minus strand of CAIQXC010000627.1, from coordinate 1,127 downwards.
TGGATGAATTCCAGTTCGTAGTGGAAGACGCAGCCAGCAACGAGCGGGTGGGCATCGGTGCGCTTGAGCCAGGCGAGCAGATCCTTCATCAGCCCGGCTACGCGATCCGCGGGCGGAGCGAGGTGGACGACGCGGCCACCTTGGGCGATGCCGACGGCGCGCGACCGGAAACGCCCGGCGCCATCGACCAGTCCGGCCATGAGGAGGCGGTGGGCGGCGAGCAAATTCTTCACGGAATGGGGATTCCAGCCAGCCATGGCCTCGTAGGCGGCAAAGGCGTTTTTCACCTCCTGAATTTCAGAGGGTTTTCCAAGGACGCGTTTGCCCTCAATGACGGCGGTGACTTGTTCGAGCGTGAGGGTGTTGTTCTCGATGGCGAGCGACGCGTGGATCGACTTGATCCGGTTTTCGCGGCGTAGTTTCGGCACGCTGCCTTGCCCGCTCAAGGCACCCAGACGCCCGACCTCGGCGGCGATCTCCGCAACCAGCGTGAGAATGGCCGGAGTGATGTCATAGGGTGGTTTGTAAGGGGCGGACATGGATCAGATTTGGGCGGTGGTTGAGTCTTTGGCGATGCGGATGAAGATGTCGGCGATCCAGGCCGGTGCACAGGCGGCATCGGCAGGAAGTGCCGCGCGGTCGGATGGGGAGAGGTTCCGGCGGAGTTTGGAAATGATGTCCTCGTCCACGGCACGGCGGCCGATCCAGCGCAGGGCAAGGATGACCTGGGCGCTTTTCGGGCCTTTTGTCGAAACGAACCGAGGTGAGACGTGACGGAGAAGGATTTCGGATTTGCCGTTCCCGATTCGCCGAGTCGGCCCGGTGGTGAGGTAGCAACTCCGCATGGGTATCTGGTCGCTGAGTCCAAGGACGTTGGCAGCATGAGCACCCGTGGGGAAAATGTCGCCGCCGGCCTTGCGCTGGACGAGATCCTGCATTGCACCGAAGCTGGGGCCTAGGGGGCCGAGCGTCGGATGGTTCCGGGGCATGTGGTAGAGACCACGCCCCGCGCGGTTGATGAGTCCGCACTTGCAGTTCCGGGATAATGCCTTGTCCACCGCCGCGCGGGAGCCAAGATCGAGGAAGTCCTGCGGAATCCAGACGCGATCCTGGGGGCCTGACCGGAT
>CAIQXC010000626.1 GCA_903875675.1 Akkermansiaceae bacterium | reverse complement strand
GGTGTGAGAATGCCTGGCAGAGTCGACGGGATGGCTAATCCGAGGAGTCCGGCGCTGGCAGCCAGCGCTCGAGCACGAGTGCCAGTGAGGCGGGGGTGATCGGTTTGGAGACGTAGTCATTCATGCCCGCCTCCAGACACAGTTCCCGATCCCCTTGCATGGCATTGGCCGTCATCGCAATGATCGGCAGGCCGGGATTGAGCGCGGCACCGTCCGCCGCACGAATCAAGCGGGTGGCTTCCAGCCCGTCCATTCCAGGCATTTGCATATCCATGAGCACCAGATCATAGGCCAGCTGGGCAATGGCTTCGACGGCTTCCTCGCCGTTGGCCACCACATCCACGGGTAACCCCATATTGTGCAGGTAACCCGAGGCCACCTTTTGGTTGATCAGGTTGTCCTCGGCCAGCAGAACCCGCAGGGACGGCCAGTGGCTGCGCATAGCCGTCGGGTGATGCGCTGGTGGTGCCATACCCGCCGCCTTGGCCGAAGGGCTGGCAAAACACGCGGTAAACCAGAACTCGGATCCGCAGCCAACGCTACTCGAAACTCCTATCTCTCCTCCCATCAGCTGAACAAGTTGCTTCGAAATAGCCAAACCCAGCCCAGTGCCGCCATAATGCCGGGATGTGGATGCGTCCACTTGGCTGAATTTCGAAAATAGCAACGCCTGCTTGTCTGCCGGGATTCCAATGCCCGTGTCCTCCACGGCAAAGCGAACGATGCGGCTGTCGGCGGTTGACGCAGTCAAGCTGGCCCGCACAGTTACCTCCCCATCCGGGGTGAACTTGATGGCGTTGCCGGCCAAATTGAGCAGGACTTGGCGCAAGCGGTTGGGATCGCCTCGCAGCTGGCTCGGGGTGCCCGGGGCGATGCAGCAGCTGAATTGAAGTCCCTTGCTGTGGGCACGGATCGTCAGCAGTTCGCCAAGTTCCTGCAGTAGGGCGGGCAAATCAAAGTCCAGATCCTCCAAGTCGAGCTTGCCCGCCTCGATCTTCGAAAAATCCAGGATGTCGTTGATGAGCTTGAGGAGGATTTCGCCGCTGGTATGGACCATTTTGGCATATTCGCGTTGTTTTTCGCTGAGCGTACCAGCCAACAGCAAGCTCGTCATGCCGATGACGCCGTTCATGGGGGTTCGGATTTCGTGGCTCATGTTAGCCAGAAATTCGCTCTTGGCACGGTTGGCCAGCTCGGCTTTCTCGGAGAGTTCGGTGGCGCTGGCGGTGGCCACTTCGAGTTGGCGGTTGCTTGCGATCAGTTCGGAGCTGCGCAGGTGCACCAAGCGTTCCAATTTCTCGCGCTGGCGCAACGGCAAGCTCAGGACAAGAGTGAGCCCGACGGTGAGGCCGAGGCTCAACAGCGCGGTGAGCGAAACCAGCCACCGTGGGTGAAGGGCGAGGAATTGCCCACCCGCAGTGGCGGTGACGGCAAAGGTTCTGCCGAAAGCCAGGACCGGGCGCATCACGCGTAGTCCGGCACGCTGATGGAGATCTGTAGAGCCTCGGCCAGCGAGTAACTCCGGGGCGGCATTGCGACGCAGCAGCGAGAGTTCGAGCGGGGAAGAATCATGCGTAGCTGCGCTTTTTAGCAGCATATCGCTTTGCAGCAGTGCCAGCGCGAAGCCACGCAAGCGCCGCTCTGTTCCATCGGCATAGACTGGCCGACAAATCATCAGCGCCTTCTGGTTGGCGGATTCCTGTCCCAAGGTGAGAGGGTCGCTACTGGTGAGCAGACCACTGCGTAGAGCTTCCTCCAACGTCGCTCGGCGTAGCGGATCCGAGCCGAGGTCGTAACCGAAGGCTGGCTCATTGCCAGCGTCTGGTGCGGCTTGCAGGATCGGATAATAGACATCGCGGCCGCTGGCCGGCACCCGCTGGCCCTGCTCGTCGTTTTGCCAGATGGCAAAGTCCTTCAATCCTGCCGCGCGGACCTGTTCTTCGAAGCTGGCTCGCTCGGCGGCGGGCACGGCTGGGATCCACTGCCAAGTTTGGACATTCGGGTTTTTCGCCAGATGAGTGGTGAAGTTCTGGAACTCGCTCCGAGTGATGTTCTCAGAGTTTTGGCAAAGGCAGGCCAGACTTTCCAGTTCGGTGCGGGCAATGGCTTGCAATGTGGCGGCAATCTCACCAGTGCGACTAGCCGCCAGTTGGCCAAACGCAAGCTCGCGGTCCCGAGCCTCGATTTGGTGGGCCATCCAGGTCGCAAACACGGTGAGCAGCAGGCCGACGGTCCCCCCCAGCGCCGGTTCAAGGTGGCGCATCCAGCGTGGCGAGTGACCGCCGATGCGGCTACGCCGCTGCATAAGCACTGCGCCAATCACCACCAAGGCCGACAGGGCCAACGAGAGCAGTGCAGATGGCAGGGCTGCACGGACTTGCATCCGATGCCACTCCTGGCCATCAATATCCAAGCCCAGCACTGCGAAAACCGAGTCACTGCTATCGCCCGACCGGACGTCAGTCGCGTGGGCGGTTCCTCCATCGCCTTGCGGGTGGGGGGCAATGGCTGGAGGAGGGGCAAGGAGCGGCACGAAGCCGGTGACCCAAGTCCCCCAGCGGTCGCTGCTGGGGCCTTCGGTAGTGGCAGAGGCGGAGGTGAAGACATCCCTGTAAGACTCGGGTGCATCCTTATAAATTTGTCCTGGTGGGGAATAATCTTTGGAGCCGGGATCCTCGCTATCCACAAAGAAAAACAGCTTGCCGTCAGGCTTTTGGCCCATCAGGTAGAGGAAACGGCATTGCGGGATGGCAGCACGAGTGAGGGTGAGTTGCTCCTTGAGGCGCAGGTACTTAGGGTTTTGCAAATCTGCCGTCGTGGCGCTAAGCGTCTGAATCGCCTCGGCATCCAAGGTTTGGGCCAACAGTTGCGTTTGCGCCAGCAGGTCGGTACGTGCGGCGTGGTCGGCCGATACTACGATCTGCCATGTCAAAACACTGCCCGCCAGCAGGATGGTCAGCAGCAGCAGCAGCACGAGGCCCCATAACCGGCGTTCTTGCATCATGTTTGGTGACCGGGGGCTAGGCTCTGGACCTTGGAGTTTACGGGCAAGCCCGCCATGGAGGTGGAGGCAACCCCGAAGCTGTGGTAATCCGTGTCGAGTAATAGAAAGAGCATTTAAGCGAGGAGATTAAAGCGCGGGATTTCGGATTGGAAGCCGCTGGTGGTGTTCCCTTCGAGCCGGGACAAAGTCCGCAAGATGTTGTGCGCCAAGATGAAACCGACGAGCGCCACCAGGAAAATCACCGCCAGAGCGCCGAAAAGCACGACTTTTTCAAGGTTGCAGGCAGCGGAGTTGGTGAACTGATCGACCACCTCGAATTCCTCAAACTCAAGACCTTTGAGCTGCTGGATCGCTGTGGTTAACTGCTCCATTCCCGCGCTCGAACGCTCCACACTCGCCGCGCCAAGTGCCGCCTTGGTGTCGGCAGCTTCCGCGTCGAGTTCGCTCAGCAGGGCCCTGGCCAGTGTCTCAATCCGGTCGAGTTCCGCGTCGCGGCCTATGGCCCCTGGAGCGCTGCGCAAAGCGCGTATTTTTCCCCCGAGGCCTGAGTTGACCGCTTCGAGGATGGTGAGTTTGGCTCGGTCGCCACTGATGAGCACGCTTCTTTGTGCATCCCGTGCACTCATGACGCTATCGTGAAACGCGTTCAGGTCATCGATGAAGTTGCGGGCGACCTTGCCCCCTTGGAAACTTTCTTTGAAGCGTCCGACGGTAACGTAGGAAATGTCCGAAAACACGGTGATGGCGAGCAACGCAATGGCGAAAGCGGCGAAGATTTGCCTGCGGATGGTGAATTTCATGGTTCTATGTTGTGAAAGCTGGAACGGTTTGTTCCCATTTCTTAATAGCTTCGAAACTATTTCCCCAGAGTTCTATGAGTTCCGCGTGGAGTTCATCGGCTCGCTCCGGCGATACGTCTTCACAGTGCTCCAACTCGGCCAGCCGGGCACTGATGGCAATACAACCGAAGCACCCCAGAATCCCTTTCAGCGAGTGGCTTCGCCGCTTGAAGGCTGGGGTGTCTCTCTCCGCTATGAAAACGCGGATGGCCTCAAGGGATTCGGGTACTTCTTGCTGCAGATCACTCAAAATATCGAAATAGCCAACTTTGCCGATCTCGATGAATGTGTTGAGTTGTTGCGCGTCGATAAGTTCACGCAGGGCGGTGGGGGGTGAGGATTGCATTGGTTTGTGGGGGAGGGTGGCGCCCGACGACGTTCCGTTGATATTAGCCAACAGATGGTGGAGGCGGTCTGTTGTGATGGGTTTTGTAAAATAGTCATCCATGCCTGCGGCACTCGCTGCATCGCGGTCACCATGATATGCATTGGCTGTCAGCGCCACAATGTATGGACGATGGGCCAACTGTAAGGCACGGATTTGCCGGCTGGCATCCATCCCGTCCATCACCGGCATGTGAAGATCCAGCAAAATTAGGTCATACGCGGTGTCTCGCGCCGCGGTAACCGCTTGCAGGCCATCGCTGACCAGATCGGGGGTAATGCCGAGGCGCTGGAGATGCAGTCGAATGATCTTCTGGTTGTTCGAATTGTCTTCCGCGACGAGCACACGCAGCCTGTCGAAGGGCACTGGGACGTCCGCTGGGGCGATGGCTGGTTCGCTAGGGGCGGTGGCAGTCATGCCGTGGTTCGTCTCATTCAGGGGTAGGGAACAGGTGAATGTGGACCCTTCACCATGAACACTCGTGACGCGAATATCCCCTTCCAAGGCCTCTGCAAGGCGTTTGCTGATGGCGAGGCCCAGCCCCGAACCGCCAAAGCGGCGGGTACTCGCCGAGTCAGCCTGCACAAAGGGTTTGAACAAGCCGTCGATGGTCTCCTGGGTCATGCCAATGCCTGAATCCTTGACTTCAAAGGTGATCTGCCAACGCGCTTTGGCGTCCAGACCGCCATCGACCCTCAGACTAACGAAGCCGCGGGGAGTGAATTTGACGGCATTGCCTAGCAGATTAACCAAAATCTGCTTGATTCGGACACGATCCCCCTCAAAGAAGGCGGGGAGTGGGTCGGCGATGTGGCAGCTGAGATCGAGGGGTTTGCCTTGAGCCGCCGGGCGAACGATGTCACACGCCTCTTGGCACAACTCGCCCAATGAAAAGTCTGTCATCGCAAGGTCGATTTGCCCACTCTCAATCCGCGAGTAGTCCAGGATGTCACTGATGATTTCTAGCAAAAAATGTCCTGATCCGAGCAGGGTTCGGATGAAATCCAGCTGTTGGGGGTTGAG
>CAIQXC010000625.1 GCA_903875675.1 Akkermansiaceae bacterium | reverse complement strand
GCTTGGCACAGGACTGGCATGGCACACCAGTGACGCCGGCAGCCGGATTTTCACTGGTGTGTGACGCCCAGCGACTGTGGTTTGTGGCAAGCCACCGGCGACCCGCACAGCTTCATCCACAAGCGCGGCCCGGGCAATTCCAAGCGGAATTGTGGCGCCACGATGTGGCGGAATTGTTTTTGGCAGATCCCCGAAGCGGACGCTATTTTGAGTTCAACCTCGCTCCAAATGGGGCTTGGTGGACCTGCGAATTCACCGCTCCAAGGCGGCGTGCCGAGGAGGTGGACATCGCCATGCCCGATGTGGCAACCTTTTCCGAATTGGCACCGGATGGGTCATGGGTGGCGGCGCTGGCGGTGCCACTGGACTTGCTGGTGGCCCGGCTGGATTTTGGCCCGGCCACACTGGCAAATGTCACATTCATCCTTGAATCGCCTCGCCAACGGTTTCTCAGTGCCACCCAACTGCATGCCTCCGAACCCGATTTCCACCGGCCTGAGCACTTCGCCGCCATTTCAAAGCTGCCGCTGCCGCCATCCGCGTAAGGCATCACTATTCGGTTAGATAAGCCAGCCGCTCCCGGCAATTCCGCCCTGCTCAATTGCCCCTCAGATGTATCGCCACTTGGCGGACGCACTTTTGCGTGTATCATCCGCCCGTGTTGAGCCGCCGGTTCGAGATTCAGGACATTGTCGCCCAAGATTCCTCTGGGGTGACCTTTCTTGCCCTTGACGTCCAAACCGGCTTGGCCGCTGCCGTAAGGCGGTTTTTCCCATACGGAGCCGACGGCGGTGGCCTGTTCGACGAGGAACGCAGCAACTATGCCGCAGTGGCCGCACAACTCATCGGACTGGAGCATCCCGGCTTGCGGACGGTGCTCAGCGGTGGCTGCGATCCAGTGGACGGCATGCCATTTTTCGCCAGCGAGTGGATTGAGGGCGAATCCCTTGCCGAAATGCTGGAGCGCGGGACGTTCACGGCTGCCGGGGCCATCGACGTGCTGGCACGGGTACTGGAAATTTCCGAGGGCCTCTCAGAAGTGCTGGGAGCCGAGGCGGTGTGGGTGGAAACGGATCCCGAATGGATCATTGACGACGCCGGAGCGAACTGCCGCGGGCTGACGTTTTCGCTGGCCCCGATGAAATGGCTGGGCCATGAGGCTGCCCATCGCAGCTTGCTGCCACTGGCGCATCTGGCAGAAGATTTGCTCGGCTGGCGCCGCAAGAGAGTGCCCTATCAAGCGGGTCAAGGTCTCGGCGCTTGGCTGAAGTGGCTGCGTGCCAACGCGAATACTCTCACGCTGCGACAGGTGCGCGAACGCTTGGCTGGCGTCGCCGAGGAAGTGGCTCTCGAGGCGCTGCCCGGTGCTGCCTATTCCGGCGGTACGGCCGAGCAGCGCCAAACGCCCGCATTGACCATTCGCCCTGTGCGATTGAAAAAATCTTCCTCCAAGGAACCGTGGCTCATGATCGCGAGCTTGGCCATGTTAGCCGTCGCGGCCGCTTGGTGGCTGTTCCAATATCAGGTTGCCCACAAGGCTGCAACCGCCGAAGCCGCCGCAGGCCCACCGGTTGCAGCGGCCAACACCCGCGTGGTACAAACCGTGGCACCCACTGCGGCAGTAGCAGACACCGGCCAGCAGCAGCCCCCGGCGGCAAACCCGCTACCCGACGGGGTTTTTGGCAGTGGGGAATCCGCACGCATCATGCAACAGAGGGACCACAAGGTGACCGTTGAGGGGGTTTTGAAAAACATCCGCGTGACGGACTCTGGCAAAACCCTTTATCTGGAATTTGTGGAAACCTCCTCGGCCTTGGAGGCCCGCGGCCGCTTTGTCACAAGAAACGCCTCTGCTGATATGTCAGAGGAGGCCCTCAAACCCCTACTCGGCAAACGGATCCGTATCACCGGCATCGTTAAAATCATGCATAAACTCAACGACTGGCCAGAGCTGCTGCTCAAAAACCGCCAAGCCATTGAGGAGGTAAAGTAGTTGGTCCCAGGCAGAGGGAGGCGACGCCTCTCAAATCCACCGATAAACGGAGCCAACGGCTAGGGACTGGCAGGTCTGCTTCGGGTGTTCTGAATTCAGATCTCAGCACCCGCCTCAATACAGCCACGTCGTCAAGCGCCCAAGTTGGATTCCCTCATGAATGGTTGATTCTGCCGGGATGGATGATATCGGCCAGGGCCTCAGACGCGACGTTAGGCTGGTCCGATCGGACCAGCCTAATGTCGCGAAGCATGGACGAGGCGCAACTTCAGGGATTGGAATTTGCTAGATGCTTTGGCATGATTGAGGCCAAATACTGTGTTCTGAATTTCGATCTTGGCCGAAGCCGTCCGGGCAGACAGAG
>CAIQXC010000624.1 GCA_903875675.1 Akkermansiaceae bacterium | reverse complement strand
GGCATTGCAGCTTGATGGAGTGGCAGTGCCTCGCGGGAAAGCGTTCCGCTACGGCCTGCGCCGGACGCTCGAAGGAAGCGACCTGATCGTCTGGATCAAAACCACCGCCGAAAAGCCTCTGCGAATTTCCATTGCGGCTCCTAACTGAAATTCTGGTGAACGCGGAGCTTTGGGGGAAGCCAGTCTAACTCATAGTTGCGACAGGTGACGCCCTCGCAGAGAGTGATGGAGGTGCCGGAGGATAGGGTGAGGACGGCGCGGGGGAGAAAACTGGAGTTTAGATTTTGCACGAGTGCGGGAGGAGCGGTAGGTGGGATTTGAAATTTCATGACGCCGCGTTGGTGGAGGTCGAGGGCAGCGACCAGCAGCGGAGCGGCAAACGGCTGGGTCTCGAGCATCCGCGAACCCGCCAACAACAAAGCTTCGGCCCGGGCGAGATAGGTGTCATCGTCCAAGAGGGCAGCGAGTTTGAGGAGGTTTTCGGCGGCGAGGTGGTTGGGGGAGGGTTCGGCACCGTCGTAATCCTCGCGGATGACGAGCAAGGTATTGGGGCCGAGGGCGGGGCGCATGACGTAGCCGGTACGATCATCGTCCCAGAACTGGGAGTCTAGTTTTTGTTGGAGCGATTGTGCCCACTCGAGCCAGTCTTCGGACGGGGAGACGGAGTGAAGTTCGATGAGGCCAGCGATGAGGCAGGTGTAATCCGCAGGGAAACCGTGGACGGTTCCGCGGCGGCCGCAAAAACTGCGCCACAGGTCGCTCCCATCCCATAACTCGCGGCGCAGGAACGCCGCCGCCGCAGTGGCCGCCTCCGCCAAATCCGCGCGTGCCAGAACCCGTGCGCCGCGGGCCAGTGCTGCGATGGTCAGGCCGTTCCAGGCAGTGACTATCTTGTCGTCGCGATGGGGAGGTGGGCGGAGGGCCCGGATGTCCAGCAGGCGTTGCGATGCGGCTTGGAGGTGGGTGCGGATTTGCGCCTCAGTGCAATCAAACATCGTCGCCAGTTCGGCATCCGGCAATGCCCGGAACAACGTATTGTGTCCCGCCAGCACACCGTGAGGATCACTCGCAGGGCGGGCGTTGCCAGCCGCTTCCATGCCGTAGGCGGCGGCGAAGATCGCGGCGTCTCGGGCCTCGGGCAGCGCAGCGAGTTCCTCCATTTGCCACGTCCAATACGCCCCCTCGCGTTTTTCAATGGCCGCCGTCGAGGGGCGGCTGTCGGCATCCTCAGCGGCGTGATAGGCCCCGCCCGGGTCGCGCATGGTCGTTAGAAGGTAGGTGAAAATGCCTTCGGCGACGTCGCGGAAGAGTGGGTTGCTGGAGATTTGCCATGCGTCCAGATAGGCCAGTGCCAGTTGTGCCTGATCGTATAGCATTTTTTCATAATGCGGGATATGCCAATAGCGGTCCACCGAGTAGCGGTGGAAGCCTCCTCCGAGATGGTCGTGGATGCCGCCCAGCGCCATGGCGCGGAGGGTGCGCTCGGCCATCGACCAAGCGCTGGTAGCGAAGATGGAGTCGTGGCCACCGCGTTCGACGAGTTGCAACAGGGTGCGGATGACGGCGGGGCGTGGGAATTTTGGCGCGGTGCCAAAGCCGCCCCATTCGGCGTCGAACCCACTTTGGCAATCCTCCAGAAACCCGTCGAAGACGTCCGCGCCTGCCAGTGCGGTGGCTGAGGCGGTGGTAGCGGCGGTCCGTTGGAGTTGACCGAATATTCCGGCGGCGTTCGCTTGCAAACGGGCTCGCTCGTCGCTCCACAAGCGGGCGAGTTCGTTGCAGACGCGGGAAAATCCCGGTCGGCCGTGGCCATCAACGGGCGGGAAGTAGGTGCCACCTGCGAGCGGTTCGCCATCGGGAGTGAGCCACACGCTCATCGGCCAGCCACCCTGACCGCTGCTGGCCTGAACAAATGCCATGTAGGCGGCATCGAGGTCGGGCCGCTCCTCACGGTCCACCTTGATGTTGATGAAGTGCTGGTTCATCACCTCGGCGATGGCCGGGTTCTCAAAACTCTCGTGCTCCATCACGTGACACCAGTGGCAGGTCGAGTAGCCGATGGATAGAAACACCAGCTTGTCCTCGGCGCGGGCCCGGGCAAAGGCCGCCTCGCTCCAAGCCTGCCAAGCGACGGGGTTGTGGGCATGTTGAAGCAGGTACGGGGAGGTTTCGTCAATCAGCGCGTTGGGCATTTGGCAACCTATACCGGAGCCAACTATTTGTGAAATTTTTGCTTCGGGTTTGTTTGATGGGTGAGTCTGGGGTATTGGCAACTATCCAGCCCCATGCACCCTACGCTCTCAGGCGCGGCAAATCACCGGCGATGCGGCCGCCAACAAGCTGTTGCGGCGTCCCTATCGGCAGCCATGGAAACACCCGGAACATTGAGTTCTGAGCGTGGAAATTTTCCACTTGGCAGGGGTTTGGTGATGCGGCACCTTGGAAGCATCATGATCCGCTTTCTCCATACCCGCATCCGCGTCAGCAACCTGGACCGATCCATCGTCTTTTACACAGCCCTCGGTTATCTCGAGGGCGACCGCAAGGACTCGCCGCAAGGCAACTGTCTCGCATTTCTGCGTTTGCCGGGACAGGATGTTTTGTTAGAATTGTGTTACTCGCCGGAGTATTCCGCCACTTGTCCCGAGGATCTGATGCACACTTGCCTAGGAGTGCCGGACATCGTGGCCTATTGCGGCGAAGTGGAAGCGGCGGGCATCGAGATTTGGCCGGGTGGATGGCGCGAAAAATTCAACTCTGGAGGCCGCAAAATGGCATTCGTCACCGATCCGGACGGCTACGAAGTTGAAATTCTGGAATGTTAGCCATCCACGGCCCGCAGCAGCTTCAATCGGGTTGGGTGGCGAGGGCGCGGAATTCGTTGAAACGTTGGGTCCATGCCTTTTCGAGCTCGGAGGCGCGGGCGGGTTGCTCGGTGGCGAGGTTGTGGGTCTCGGAGCGGTCGGCGTGCAGGTCGAAGAGTTCCCAAGGTTTCTCGTGATCGGCGACGAGTTTCCAATCGCCGAGGCGGATGGCACGGTTGCCGTCGTGGTACCACCAAAAATAGTCGTGGGTGACCGTGCCGTCTTTGGAAAAGACCGGCACCAGGCTTTTGCCGGGCGGGGCGGGCACCGGGTGGCCGGCGACGCTTGCAGGCCATTGGCCACCGGCGAGTTGCAGAATGGTGGGGGCGAGGTCGATGAGGTGGCCCGGGTTGTGGCGGAGTTCGCCGCGTCCTGAAAACCCGTTAGGCCAATGAACGATGAGTGGGGTGGAGATGCCG
>CAIQXC010000623.1 GCA_903875675.1 Akkermansiaceae bacterium | reverse complement strand
CTGATAGACCAGCGCCGTGCCGGAGTCGCTGGTTCGCTCGTCATAGGTCCAGGCCAGAGCATCGGTCTTCAACTCACCCTTGCCGCCAGCTTTGAGCGCCAGAAGCGGCCCGCCACGGGGCCTGTCGGCGACGATCATGTCACCCACGGTGATGGGCGAAGGAATGAGGCGCCACATCGTTTCGCGTTTCGGATTGTAGTCCAACCTCCAATACTCATCGCCTGTGGCAGGATCGTGGCCGCTGATGCAATCCCCACCTTGAATCAGCAATTCCTTGCGGTTTGGATGGTCGAAAGGCACAGGGGAAGTATAAGACTCACACGATTCGTCGATGGCAGACGTCGGGCGGACGTGTTGCCAGAGGGTTTTTCCGGTTAGGGGATCCAGTGCTAGAACCAGTGAAGCCAGCGGCTCTGTGCCGCCGGCGGGGCCGGAGTAGGGCTTGGTCCGGCGCATGATTTGGACAAAGAGTTTGCCCTGCCACAGCAACGGGCTCGAGCTATAACCGAATTTAGTACACAAATTGCCATAATCCTTGACCAAGTTGCGGCTCCACAGCGGGTTGCCTGCCATGTCCAATGCCGCCAGATCCCCGCTGCCAAATAAAAAATAAACCCATTTGCCGTCCGTGACGGCCGAGGGGGTGGCCCCGTTATTTTGAGGGGCCTTGATTTCATCGCCCAAGCGTTTTTGCCATACCACCTTGCCGTCGTTAGCATCCACGCACAAGCCCAGCAGTCCTTTGCTGACCGGATCCGTTGATGTCACAAATACCCGCCCGTCCCACACGATCGGAGTGGCATAACTTGCCCCGGGCATCGTGGCCGCCCACTTCGCCTTGGCCGGATCACACGAATCCGGCAGGCCCGTAGCGTCGCTTGATCCGTTAGATAGTGGCCCGCGCCATTGTGGCCAATTCTCGGCGTGCCCCATCATCGGCAGTAGCAGCCATGCGAAGGCGAGGAATGTGCAGCGGCGTCCGGGAAGCCCAAGGGCTGGTGTTTTCATGCAGAATAGGGCAAAGGATGGCTCAGGAAACCGCGAAAATACGCGGCAGCAGAGGTGGGTCTTTCACCGAGCCGTGCCAATATCCACGCGCCATGGCGAGGCAATGTCTTCGCGCTTGGTTTGCAAGGGACCGGTGGTGGGGATGGCTGACGGCACTGGAACCCGCCCCTTGGTGAGGCTCTTGCCCGCGCTGCCCTCGCCGAGGTTGCCGCCCAGAGTCAACGAATCAGCCGCACCGAGGACGCTGACGATAGCGTTGCCGTCGCCGCTGCCTGTCCAGCTTGACGGTGCCGCAATCACCACATTGTCAAATTCGAGTCGCCGTTCCTCACATAAAACTCGAGCCCGCTGGTGGTCTCCCAACTGCTTGTGGATTTGGGCGTGCCGTAAGTTGCGATCGGTCACCCGGCTTCTTTGGGCAGCCATTTCTCCAGCATGGCTAGCAATGAGCTGAGAGACACGGGCTTGGAAATATAGTCGTCCATGCCAGCATCGAGGCATATTTGTTCGTCCGCCCGCATGGCGTTGGCTGTCATGGCAATGATGGGAATCCGGGGATTGATGACAGTGGAATGCCCGCTGCGGATGATGTGTGTGGCTTCGAGCCCGTCCATCTCTGGCATCTGCATATCCATCAGCACCAGGTCGTAGGGGGTGGTGGAGAGGGCCTCGATGGCTTCCGAGCCGTTGGAAACCACGTCCACCTGCAGCGTCAGTTTTTTCAATAATCCGATGGCTACTTTTTGGTTGATCGGGGTGTCTTCTGCGACCAAGACGCGAAGTCCCTGCCAGTGGGGCTTGTGGGTAACCGATGAGGGAGGCACGGGGGTCGCAGACATGGGAGCGTCGCGCAAGGAGGTGGCAAAACAGGTGGTAAACCAGAATTCCGATCCCTGCCCGGCAACGCTCGATACGCCGATTTCGCCGTCCATGAGTTGGACGAGCTTTTTCGAGATGGCCAAGCCGAGACCGCTGCCGCCGAAACGGCGAGAGGTTGACGCGTCCGCTTGTGTGAACTGCTGAAAGATGAGGGCCTGCTTGTCGGCGGGGATTCCAATTCCCGTATCACGCACTGCGAAGCGCAGCAGGCTGGCAACAGCGGTGGCCGATAACAGACTCACCCGCACGGACACCTCGCCGTGCAGAGTGAACTTCATGGCATTGCCAACCAAGTTGGTAAGCACCTGGCGGAGTCGTTTGGGGTCGCCGCTGAGGCCGTGGGGCACGTCAGGATCGATGGTGCAAGTGAATGTGAGTCCCTTGTTTTTGGCTTGCAGGGCGAACGCGTCGGAGAAATTGGCAAGTAGGGCCGCGATGTCGAAATCCACGATCTCCAAGTCGAGTTTGCTGGCCTCGATTTTGGAGAAGTCGAGGATATCATTGATGAGGCTCAAGAGGGCTTCGCCGCTCGAGTTGATGGCTTCGGCAAACTTGCGCTGCTCGCTGCTCAATGGAGAATCGAGAAGGAGGGAAGTCATGCCGATCACGCCGTTCATGGGCGTGCGGATTTCATGACTCATGTTTGCCAAAAATTCGCTTTTGATTGCAGTCGCGCTTTCCGCCTTTACTGTGGCTTGCGTAAGTTGACGGTTGATCCTCAGGATCTCTTCCTCCGCTCGTTTCTGTTCGGTGATGGCCGCCCTAAGATCCTCATTGGTTTTTTCCATCCGGCTGCGCGAGACCAACAAAGCCCGGTTTTTTCGCGACACGACGAAAAGCGACCCTGTGATGACGAGGGAGAGCAGCAATGCCAAACCGGCCTCGCTGGTGAGAATCAAGGTCCGGTTCTTTTCATAAAACCCCTGCCGGGAATGCAAAAAAAACGGCCTGGCTGCGGATGCTTGGGGGTAGCACAATGCCGCTATGTTCGAGGACACGATCATCGAAAATGAAGGTGTTCGGGCTCTTGAGCACGGGGGGCAGCGAGGCGAGTGGCGTGCCGTGCAGGTAGGAAAGCATCAGCTTGGCCGCAGTCCTGCCATGTTCGCGTCCGCTCGTCACCCATCCGCCCAGGACCCCTTCCATGACATACGAATCCTCCATGCTGACAATGACGCGGCCGGTGCGGACGGTGCGTTTCACGATTTCCTTCAGAGAAAGCACTTGCTCGTTCTCATCGGTCATGCCGCCCACGGTGGTTAGGATCACATACTTGCCCGGTAGATCGCGGAGCCGGGCAAGGGCATGATCCAGGTTTTTCTCGGCGATAAAGGTCGCGCGAATTGAGGTGGAACCTAGCGCCTTCCTCGCTTCGTTTTCAATTGCCACGTAGGTGCTGCTGCCATCACCCAGAAAGATGAGGTCGTTGGCGTTTTTGTCGAGGGCCCGCAGCCAGTCGATATTCGGCACGACCTCTTTCAGTTCGAAGACCCCGGTAGCAAGTGAGGGGCCGAGAGTTGGGAGAACCCCGTAGTCATTGACCCCGGAGAAGAAAATCGGTGTTCCCGGGAAGATGCCGGAGAGTTGATCGCGGGCAAATAAAAAGGCATCATCGTCGGTCGCATAGATCGCAGCGGGTCGATACCCCGCGAATTTCATTTTCAAGAAGCGGGCGTATTCTTTTGCATAGGTCTCGTCGTAGCGCCGCCGCTTGGTATCGAGATACTCGGTGGTGGCAGCGACGTCGAGCCCGGGATCTTTCGCGAGGGTTTCCATGAATCCCTTATCCTGACTTTTCGTCCACGAGTAATGCTGGGAATAGGAATGCACCACGAGAATCGGGGTGGTAGCCGCTGCCCGGGAAGTGATCAAGGCAAGAGCCATCGCGAGCAGGTGCTTCATAGGGTTGATTCTATTGCAGGTCTGAGAGGGAGTATAGGAAAAAAGTCGGCACCTTCGAACCGGCTTACACAACAAGAATTTGCCTCCATTGATACTGAACGGGTCGCAGGGGGCGGATTTGAACCGCGACCAAAGGCTAGCGGAAGGTCTTCTGCGCGAACTCATACAGGCTGCTACCCCAGTGCGTCGGGTCGTGGCCATTGCCATTCACATGCCAGACATGCGGCACATTTCTTTCCTTCAGGTAGGTGTGGAGGCCCTGTTTGATGTGGATAAGGCCGTCCTTGTTGCCGCAGGTGAGGATGAGCAGCTTGAGCTGCTTTGTTGGGGGCAGGGTTTTTCATCGCGGCCAGAAGCCTACCCATGCGCCCTTCCGCCGTCAACCAGAGCCTTGGAAATGTTCGCGGTGCGCCTGCCAGTTTTTGCCGCATGTTAGCCAACCGATATTCCAGATCCCAGTCGGCGGCTTGAACAACCGGGTACGCCAGTGCCTGTCTTGGGTGGTTTGGGTTTCGTGTTCGATGTGGGTTCATCGACATGGGAATGCTCCATGAGGTAAAAACCAGAACTTGCCAAAGCGGCCCAAAAAGATGTAAACAACCTCTAGAAAGTTGCCCACAAGAACCCTTCGCTCCGACGAGCTGTCACTGGCCCATTCTCGCGAAGGAACCTCAGTGGAGAACTTTCCTCCAAGGGCGGATTCAACAACATCTAACAACCATTCCCCAGCCTTCTGTGATCCATAGCTAAATTCCGCCCCGACATTGGCTCCGCCAGAGGGACCACCTCCACCCAAACCATCCAGACACCCATGATACCCAAACGCTTATTTCTCCTCGCCACTTCCGTCCTGTGGCTCGGCACCCTGATCGGAGCCTATCAGTTCGGCCACCGCCAAGGTTCTGCCCAACCGGCCGCAGACCTGCCCAACTCCACTGCGGCAGGCGGTAACACACGCGTTGGCAGCAACCTCCACAGCGGAGCGGACGCCGGCACCCGGAATTCCCAACGAACGGCCGACAAGGCCACAACGGTGAAGCAGCTCTTCGCCCAACTCAAGGCCACGATGCGCCCCGATACCATGCGGAATCCCATGGCAATGATGCGTGCGATGGCCCTGCTCGACAAGCTGCGCCCGGAGGATGTGCCGGCCGCCTTGCTGGAGGTCGAAGCCATGAAAGACGCGCAGTCGAAAATGATGGTGTACATGGCAGTGCTCGGCAAATGGGCTGAGCAGGATGGCCCGGCCGCCATGAAATATGCCGAGGATCACGCCAAAGACCTCGGCGCGACGGGTGCCATCCTCAAGATGAGCGTGGTAGCCTCCTGGGCCGAAAAGGATCCGGACGCCGTATGGGCGTGGTATCAGGCCAACAAGGAAAAGGATTCCGGAGGCATGTTCGGCGGCAACCAGATGGTGCTGTCATCCATCTTTTCCAACCTGATGACCAACGATCCCGACACCGCGTTCAAGCGCCTCGATGAACTGGACAAGGGAGCGAAGATCATGGCGCTCGCCGGCATGAGCCAGTCCGCGCTGTTTGATGACACCAAACGGCAGGCGTTGCTCGACCGCATCAATGCCATGCCCGATGCTGCGGAACGGACCCAAGCCCGCCAGATGCTGGTCTCCCAGTGGGTCATGTTCGCGCCCGACGATGCCACCGCCTGGGTGGCCAAGCAACCGGCAACGGACCAGAAGGAAATGCGTGCAACTGTGGGCTCCGCGTTCATGATGAGCGATCCGAAAAGGGGTGCCGCTTTTATGTTGGAAGGTGCGACTCCAGAGGAAAAACCGTCGCTCTATGCCACGGTGGTCGGCTCGTGGGCGGCCACCAACCCGGATGCCGCCGCCACCTGGCTTGCGGAGCAGGATGGCGGCCCTGAACTTGATCAGGCCCATAGATCGCTGTCCCAATCGCTCAGCGAGAGAAAGCCCGCCGCCGCCATGGATCAGGCCCGCGCCATTACCGATCCCAACCAGCGCATGAACGCCGCCAGCATGGTCTATCGGAAATGGCAGGCCGCCGATGCCGAAGCTGCTGACAAGGGTCTCGACAACGCCGACCTGACCGCCGAGCAGATCCAACAAATCAAGTCGTCCGCCGGGGAGTGAATTCCCCAAATGAATCACGATATTTTTGTTCGGTTCGCCCCCTTGGTGGGTCTATTCCTGTGATTGGGTACCGGAGGCGGGATCCACCGCTATGCCGGGGCGGGGGTGAATGGGAAGGTTCATGGATATGTGATTAGTGCTTCGCCCGGCTTGCTATTTCCGGCAGCCGCTCCTGATCTGTGCCAGGAGCACCGTGCGGGTTACAGCCTCAAGGAGGTACATTTCTCTGGTTTCAGGTCACCCGTGGTGACCGCCTTTGGACATATCGAATCAGGGATCGATTCAGGGTTCGGACATGGGCAATTAGTCATGAATATCGACTGAAAATAGGTTGCCTTTATATTTCTCAACCTTCTCAAGTTTTGAGGCATTCCAGGGCTGACTTTTGCGCGTCGTTTAGCCCTGAACATTCACGTTGGAACCCGATCGCCACGGAGGGGGGCGAACTCTCCGTGGCCTGGCTTGACTGGGCCGTTACCGGGACACACCGCGAGACGCGGTATGCACGGCCTGCGGCGGGGTCGCCGCAGCTACGGTGCTGCCGCTCAATTCGCCTGACCGCTGATGCGCCTGTCGAGTCCAGAGGGATGGACTGGGAAGGATGCCATCATTTCTTCGGATTTGTGGTGGCCAGCCATTTCTTGGCCGTACCCGCTCGATGATGAATTCCTCGATCCGAGTGCCCTTGGGCAGGGCCTGGCCGGAGGGTTCGGGCTTCGGTTCGGGTGGCGGCATGATTCGCAGTGTGGCAAGTGCCCGGTGGCGGGCAAGAGGAAAGGAGACCTAACGGATTGGATAGGGTCACAGACCCAACAGTTCGCGCTGGAGTTCGTTTAATGGGATCGCCTCGACTTCAGGCTTGAGTGGGTAACGCTCGTTGCCGCCATAGACGACAAAGGACTTGGCGGGCTTTAGATCATCCAGAGCCGAGTAGAAACCTGCGCTGAGGGCCGGCGAGAGGCCGCGCTTGATTTCCACCGCCCATGTCTTGCCGTCGCGGAAGGTGAGCACCAGATCCACCTCCGCCCCGCCGCTGCTGCGGTAAAATGAGGCCTCGGTGCGCGGCGGCACACAGGCCAACAAATTCTCGATCACAAAACCTTCCCAACTCCCGCCCACCACCGGATGCCCAGCCAGGGCTTCGAGGCTGCCGATGCCCAACAGTTCATGCAGCAACCCGGAATCGCGGATGTAAAGTCGCGGACTCTTGACCATGCGCTTGCCTGTGCTGCGGTGCCAGGGCCGCAAGCGCCGCAGGAAGAACAGGTTTTCCAACAGTTCCAGATGCGCCTGCACTGAGCGCACGTCAATCTCCAGATTGCGAGAGAGGGCGGCGGTGTTGGTCAGGCCGCCTTGGCAATGGGCGAGCATCGTCCACAGATTGCGGAGTTTGGCCGGGGCCAATCTCACGCCATGCAGCCGCACATCGCGTTCCAAATATGAACGGATCAGAAAATCCCGGTATTCACTGCTCGCCTCGTCGCTCGCTGCGAGAAAACTGTCGGGAAATCCGCCGCGCCACCACAATTTTTGCAGTGCTTCGGGTCCGACCTCCAAGGCATCCAAGGGCTGCATTTCCAGATAGGCAATCCGCCCAGCCAGGGTTTCACTGCTCTGCTCAATGAGTTCCAAGGACGCCGAACCCAACAACAAAAACCGCCCGCTCCGCAAACCCCGCTCACGTCCCTCGTCAATGAGCCCGCGCAGCGACGGAAACAAGCCAGGCACTTGCTGGATCTCATCCAAAATCACCAACCGATCCTCCCGCTGCGACAGATAGTGCTCCGGGTCTGCCAGCTTGCTCAGATCCCGCTGACTCTCCAAATCCAGATAGATCCCGTCGCGCCCAGCGGCGCACACTTTCGCCAGGGTCGTCTTGCCCACCTGCCGCGGACCCAACAACACAACCGCCGGAAAACGCCCCAGCAACCCGTCCAACTTGGCAAATGCCCTGCGCTCAATCACCTTGCAAAAAGAACATCGTAATGCCAGTTTTGCAAGAATAATCGCCTGGGATGTTAAGGAGGGGATGGATAGACACATCCTGCCGGCTGTGTTTGGCATCTTGCCGAACACTCTTGGAACCGCCAGCAACTCAGTCTAAAATCAGCACCCTCTATCGCAGCCGGGCAACATGCCCGGCCCACTGAATGAAGCACACGCCATTTCGAACTTGGCGCAGGGCAACACCGCCAACTCAGAGATCGTCGCCCTCCAGTGGCGGACGGGCTGGAACGCGGTCGAGCGCTTGCCGGAGTGCGTCAATGTTGCCGCGCTTCGCCCTCTGTTCGATAGAATTCCGGGTTTCCCAGCCCGCGACCTGAGATGCAAGGGCAATGGCCACGAGGTGATCGATCTGGACGTGTTCGCGGGTGGCTAGCTCCTCGACCTGACGGGCGAGACTGTCGGGAATTTGGGCGGTGAGCGTAGTCATGGTTGTGGCTGGCGGAGAAGTTTGAGAAAATTGGCAGGCTTGATGATTTCGATGCCAAATCGCTCGGATCCGGCAAAATCGCGGGCGTTGCGTATGACAACCTGGGTGCCTCCCCAAGTTCAATGGCTGTCTAAACCCCGTGGAATCGTCCAAAGAAATTCATCCGCCTGCAGCGCGAAGATAAGTGCAAAAAAGAATAAAGACCCGAAGCCTAGCGACCTCCACCAACTAACACAACACGGAATCCGTTGACGTTGAAGCGTGCGAGTGGATCGGCGCTCTCGCGAAACGCAGAACGCAAGACCACAGCATCGCTGCTCCACGACCCGCCGCGAACCACACGGGCAACTTGGCCGCCGCCGTCATTCTTGAGAAATGGAAAAGTTTCCAGTGTCTTTGCGTCGTTCATGGATGCCTTGTACCATGTCGCACACCATTCCCTTGCGTCCCATCCGTTAGAACTGTCAGTGATGGCATCGTACCCGGTGGCATCGACAAACGGCTCAAAGTCCTTCACCCGTGTCAGCCACACGCCAAACAGCGCGCCTGGCGCGCCTACCGGCACGAATTTCATGCCCAGCGAATTGACAAACGGCTGATCTTTGGTGGCTTTGGTGACCTTGGCCTTCTCTGCGGCGGCTAGGTCCGCCAAGCGTTTCTGCTCCACCCTTGCCGCTTCGGCCTTCTCGGCACTATCCATCATTTTGGCTGCTACCCGTGTGGCATCCTGGATGATCTCCTCGTCATCTTCGCAGCCGATTTTCGGGAACGAATGGGCGACCGATCTCAGACGTGGCATCACTTCTTTCAACAGCATCTGTCCAATCATAGGGCTCATATTTCAGCAATTCCTTTCCATTTTTGTTATTCAATTTAGAAAGGCGACAGCCTGCAACCAGCCCCACCCGGAGTTGGCCGCGTGGGCGGTCACCAGGGTGGGTCCCGGACAGCCGTCATCGGCCGACTGGGGAAAGTTGTGGGAAATGAATTCGAAAATGAAAAAGCCCGCCGCGATCAAGAAGACCGGACGGGCTCGGATTAGGGTTGAGGCTGATCTGCCACAGTGGGCTTTCGCCGTCACCGACTGCACACGGGCAACCAGATGCCCGCAGTGCCCCGGGCGGTTGCGAAGGCAACAGACGGCGGCGTTCTGCAGTTAGGGGACTTCCCAAGCATTATGGCAGAAAACCAGGTGGATTTCCACCCGGCCGAGCAGGCGGTGGCTTTTGGTGGGTGGCACCGCCGCGAAGCGCGACTTGACGGGGTAAGAGTGGTGCTGCTGCTGCGGATTTGACTGGCAGGGGCTAGAGGTTTGACCATTCAAAGCCAGGTGCTGGTAGCGAGCTGTGTGATTTGTTTGGATCAAATACTCGACCAAACCCGGATCAAAATCAGAACAAGCGGTGGATTTGTAGCGAGGGCGCTTTCCACAGGCTGACCAAAATGCATGAGCGAAGTGCCCGCCAAATACGGATCAAGGAGAGGATCAAAAACGGAGATTCACATCTCCCTGACTGGAAATGGATGATGGCGGACGCTTCAAAAAGTGGCAAAGAAGTGGCAAAGAAGTGGCAAAGATTCAAAATCCTAGCCGATTCTATCAGTCATTTCTTAGTCATAACTCATTGGTACTGAACGGGTAGCAGAGGGCGGATTTGAACCGCCGACCAAAGGCTTATGAGTCCTCTGCTCTACCACTGAGCTACTCTGCCGAGTCCGGATGCTACAGCCAAACTGCGCACGCGAGGGGGGTGATTAGCGGCTAGCGGCCCATTTGTCCAACCCAAATTTGCTGGAATCGAAAATTGCGGGCAGAAGGTGGTTTTCACGGGTCTTAGGGCAATCCCGGGCAGACGAGCGGATTTTGCTTTTCCACGGGCCGTGTTGCGGCCAAGCTCCGGCGTGACTTCGGACCCACCCATTCTCGTGCGCGACGACCCGTGGCTGACCCCCCATCAGGGAGCCGTCACTCGGCGCATTGAGCGGTACAATGAGGCACTGGCGGCGATCGGACCAGGAGCCAACGCGCTGGCAGCGTATGCCAACGGCCATAAATTCATGGGGATCCACCTCAATTCGATGGCGGCTCAGTGGACGATTCGCGAGTGGGCACCGGCGGCACGCGGGGTGTCGCTCATTGGGGATTTCAATAACTGGGACCGTGAAAGCCACCCGCTCAGCGCGACGCAACACGGGATTTGGCAACTCCACCTGCCCGCCGCCAGCCTCACCCACGGCCAACAGGTGAAACTCCACGTGGTGGGTGCCGACGGGTCGCGCCGCGACCGCATCCCGGCCTGCATCCGCCGCGCCGTTCAGGATCCAAACAGCCACGACTTCGCCGGCCAAGTGTGGCAGCCGCCGCAACCCTACAAATGGCAGCATGCGTTCGATCCCTCCGGCCTCGCCAGCCCGTTAATCTATGAGGCACACGTCGGCATGGCCGGCGAGCAACCGCGAGTGCATAACTACCGCGAGTTCGCCGAGTCGGTTTTGCCGCGCATCGCCCGCGCCGGCTACAACACCGTGCAACTGATGGCCGTGCAGGAACATCCGTACTATGGATCGTTCGGCTACCATGTTTCGTCGTTCTTTGCTCCCTGCTCGCGCTTCGGCACGCCAGAGGATCTGAAGTATCTGGTGGATAGCGCCCATGGCCTCGGACTTGCAGTTTTGTTGGACGTTGTGCACTCCCATGCAGTAAAAAACATGGCTGAAGGCCTCAATGATTTCGATGGCTCGGGCAACCAGTATTTTCATGCCGGCCCGCGAGGCGATCACCCGGGTTGGGATTCCAAGTGCTTCGACTACGGACGGCCGGAAGTTCGCCAGTTCCTTTTATCCAACCTGCGCTACTGGCTCGAGGAGTTCCGCTTCGACGGCTTCCGCTTCGACGGGGTCACCTCGATGCTATATCATTCGCACGGCACCAAAGCATTCGGCAGTTATGACGACTACTTCGGCGCGGATGCCGACGAGGATGCCATTCTCTATCTGCAACTTGCGTCCAAGTTGGTCACCTCCTTCAAACCCGGTGCGTTGGCCATCGCCGAAGACATGTCCGGCATGCCGGGGCTGTGCCGGCCGCATGCCGAGGGCGGCATGGGATTTTCCCATCGTCTTGCCATGGGCATTCCAGACTATTGGATCAAACTGCTCAAACACAGCCGAGACGAGGATTGGAATCTGGATGAACTCTGGAGCGTCTTGACTAACCGCAGACACGCCGAGGCCACCATCGCCTATGCCGAAAGCCACGATCAGGCGCTGGTCGGCGATAAAACACTCGCGTTCTGGCTGATGGACAAGGAAATGTATGAACACATGGCCAAGGACGATGCGGACCCGGTCATCGAACGTGGTATCGCCCTGCACAAACTCATCCGCCTAACTACCCTGGCGCTCGGCGGCGAGGCCTGGCTCAATTTTATGGGCAATGAATTCGGCCACCCCGAGTGGCTCGATTTCCCCCGCGAAGGCAATGGCTGGTCCTATCACTATTGTCGGCGCCAGTGGTCCCTCGTTGATAACCCCGACCTCAAGTATCAGTGGCTCGGCGACTTCGACCAAGCGCTCTTGGCCATGGCCCGCGAGCACAAGCTGCTGGCCGCAGCGCCTGCCAGATTGTTAGCCATCGACCACGAGAGCAAGATCCTCTGCGCGGAGCGTGCCAACCTGATATTTGTACTTAACTTCTCGGTGAGTCACTCGGTGTTTGGCCACCCGCTGCAAGTCGTTGGCCCGGCTACCCGGCAAATCATCCTGGATACGGATGCGGCAGCCTTTGGCGGCCACGGCCGGATTGATCCGGCAGTCACCTATCCGGTCACCAGCGACGGCGTCATGAACCTATACACACCGTCGAGAAGCGGCCTGGTGTTTGCCCCAACAGCATTCTAACGCTCGCGTGAAAAGCTACTTTTTGAGGCGCCTGCTGCTGATTCCGCCAACATTGTTTGGCATCACACTGCTGGTGTTTGCCATCACCCGGTTTGTGCCGGGCGGGGCAGGCGAAAAGATGCTGCAGCAGGCGGCTCGCGGCGCCGATCAGGGGGGCAAGCGCTCATCTTCGGCACAGGCCCAGGGCGGCATGAGCGAGGAGCAACTCGAGGAGGTGGAAGAACAGTTCGGCCTCGATAAGGATATACTAACAGGTTACGCTCAATGGCTCGGCCTTCTACCCAAGGAAACCAATATCTCAAAGGGAGAATTCGGCGGGCTAGACGATGAATCCATCGGTGGCGGCATCGATCCCGACAACACCGCCATCGTCGTGCTGCGCGGCGACGGACGAATGGTTCACGTGCTGCGCCGAGGCGAGGCGATCTCCTCGGCAGTGTTTGCGGCGTCCGGCAAGCCTCTCGCCAGCGAAGCTTGGAAAGTGCGCTACGAGTCGGAACAAGCCCGCCAGAAGAGATATCGCAACCGCAATTCCACCAGCGACGAGGCACCGACGTATGCGCCACGCGCCGTAATCTATCAAACGCGCTTCACCGGCCTTCTGCAAGGCAATCTGGGCCGCTCCACTTCCTACAACGAGCCGGTGGATCGCATGATCCTGGCCCGCATGCCCATCGCGGTGTATTTCGGCTTGCTTACCGCAATCCTCACCTACGCGGTGTGTTTGCCACTGGGGGTACTCAAAGCCTTGAAACACCGCACCTTTATCGACACCGCCAGCTCGGTGCTCATCTTCTTTGGGTATTCCATCCCGGGGTTTGCTCTCGGAGCCATCCTGTTGGTCTATCTCGGCGCGCGAACCCACTGGTTTCCTCTGTTCGGCTTGACAAGCCCGGATTTCGATCAACTCGATACCTGGGCAAAAGTCAAGGATCTGGCGCATCACACGGTGCTGCCACTCACGTGTTATGGCATCGGCTCGTTCGCCATGCTCACGATGCTGACGAAGAACAACCTGATGGACAATCTGGCGGCCGACTATGTGCGCACAGCGGTGGCCAAAGGAGTTAGCTTCAAGCGGGCGGTGTTCGGCCACGCGTTCCGCAACTCGATGATCCCAGTGGCCACCAGCTTGGGTAGCTTGTTGGAGATTTTCATCGGCGGTTCATTGCTGGTGGAAACTGTGTTTGATATCCAGGGCTTCGGCCTCTTGCAATACCAGGCGATGATCGCACGCGACGTCCCCATCATCATGGGCACCTTGGTGATCGAGGCCGGACTTATGCTGTTGGGCCATGTGGCATCCGACGTCATCGTCGCGATGGTGGATCCGCGCATCAAATTTGAATAACCATGCGAACGCTCGGCATTTTTCTAACGGCGCTCGGAGCGCTTGCCGCCACCGGGGAGATCCGCGGTCTGGCCTTTCCCACCGCACGCTGGTTCTTTGAGATCAGCCGCGATGTGCCATGG
>CAIQXC010000622.1 GCA_903875675.1 Akkermansiaceae bacterium | reverse complement strand
TTCATAACTCGTTTATTATCAATAGCTTGCATTATGAAATGACAAAGTAGAGTTATTGGTGAGAACGTCGCGCTTCCGTCCATCTGCGAAGATGCGCCCGTCTTTGAGCAGTACCACCCGGTCAACCTCGGGCGGGATTTCTCCCGGATGGTGGGAGCCCACACGAGAGTGCGGTCTTCCCGAAGCAATTGGCGCAGCGTCACGATCAAGTGGAGCGAGGCCGCGAAATCGAGCGCCGTCGAAGGTTCATCCAACACCCGCACCTCCGGTTGGTGAACAAGAGCCCAGAGAAGTCTTTAAGGGCCACGGTATCACCGCGCCAAACGGTGGCGCTGCGTATTTCAAAGAATGTCATGCGGGCTCAGTTTGAATCGCTGCTGCCCGGTTGTAAACCGCGCTGATCTTGATTTCGTAGAGCGCAGGCCACGCTTGTCCGTGTGGAAAGGTTGCGCCGTGATGGCACGGTTGGTAAAAATAGGAACGGTCGGCGTGTTATATAGATGAGGCTCCAAGTAGCTGCGGCGTCCCCGCCGCAGGCCGTGCATACCGCGTCTCGCGGTGTGTCTCCGTAACTGCCAGGCAATATTCGTAATGCAGGGTCTGGAGTACCTGTCCTACGAGATGGGAATATCCTGCAAGCTCGCTCGCCCCGTTGCCCTCGGTGATGCTGTCCCCAACGATCATGGCCCACATGTCTCCCGGGGTGGCGGCAACCGGGGTGCTGTCCGCATCGACTGACAGGCCGGTGACCCGTACGACGTTCAGGCCGCTTTTCCCCTCGCTGCCCCTGCGCTCCTGTTGCCACGTCCCTTGCTGCACATAGACAGCCAATTCGTGGTGCCCGGCACCAGTGATTCCTTCGATGGTGATCTCGTCTGCACAGAGGGTATTGGATTTCCAGATGCCGCCGATGGAGTAGGCCAAAAGCGGTGGCTTGAAGCGGGGCTGATAGGTGGAGATGTCGGTTAGTATTCGTTCTATTTATCGGCATTTTCCTTGTTCGGGAGCGGTTTACTGGTGATCAGCCCGATGCCGCGGCCTTTGTTGCCACAGGCGCAATAGTAGAGGTAGAACGTCTCATTCTTCGGGTTGTAAACCAGTGAGATCTTGTGGGCGTATGAACTGTCCAGGCCGCTGGGATTGCCGCCAGCCTTGTACAGCGGTTCCGGATGGGCGCTCCAGTGTTGCAGGTCGCGCGAAAAGGCGGCCATGATGTGCGCTTTGAAAGCCGCATCCAGGCCAAAGTAGAACATCACCCAGTGATCGCCATCGCGAAACACCTTGCCGTCGGAACAAAACATGCTGTCAGAGCCACCCGGACGATTCCGGACCACCGGGTTGCCTTCATATCGTTTCCAATCCATCAGGTCTTCTGAAGTGGTCAGCCCCATCTGCTCGCTCCCACCCTTGGCATTATAGAAGTTGTAAAATTTGCCGTCATATTCAACCAGCCATGGCTGATAGATGCACTTCTTCTCCCAATCACCGGCCTCCGGCTCATGCACCGACAGGATATATTTCTCTTTTGCCCGTTTCCAGGTCAAGCCGTCTTCGCTAGAGGCGATACCCTCATAGCCGGGCTCGATCTCATAGCTGCCCTGCTTGGGATAGCAGCCATAGAGCGTCCAGTATTTGCCATCCCGTTTCTTCAATTCGCGCGGAGCCTTGATGTCATAAGATTCGTAGAGGAACGCACCGATCACACAGCCTCCGAAATCAAACTCGCCTTCCTTTCCGAAACCCATTGCCAGTTTCGGGTTGGTCCACTGGACAAGGTCGGTGCTCTCAGCGACAAACGAGTTATAGCCTTTGCCGTTGAAGGCGATGAAACTCATGTGCCATTTGTCAGGTTGCCCCGGAATCTGATAGACGCAAGGAACGTCCGTGTTCTTGAATTCCTCGTTTCCGGGGATCTTGGGATCAGCGGAAATCACATGATCGGGCTGGTGGTGCCAGCCCCGGTAGGGCGAGGACCACTTGTCCAATGTCTCCCGATCAATGGGTTGGGTCGCCGGCGTTTCAGAGGCTTTGAGCGCGGTTGGCAGAGCCAGAAGCAGGGTGGCGAGGGTGATTGATGTTAGCTTATTCATGGGTTCTTTTCGTTTCATTTATCGGATGTTTTTGTTAGTTAGGAATTACGGCTTGCCTGTCAACACTTGGCACAACACGTTTTTTATGGTGTGTTTCACTTGCGCGACAAATCGTCGCCGGGGTGGATCACAGCCCCCGGTTGCATCGTCAGATCCAGCGTTTATCCGCCGTAGCGCACTTGGCAGGCCTTGCCTGCTAGACTGCGAAGCGTCACCGAGGTCAGCTTGCCGTTTGCCCACGTCATGTCCACCTCAAAGTTGCCTCTAGCGCGCAGAACCTTGACCGAGCCGGTGGGCCAAGCGTCCGGCAAAGCCGGCAACAGGTGGATGAATCCCATGTGCGATTGGACAAGCATTTCGCACACACCCGCCGCATAGCCGAAATTGCCGTCAATTTGGAAGGGCGGATGGGTGTCAAACAGATTGGGCATAATCTGGCTTTTCAGCATTCCGTTCAGAATCTTGTGCGTCCAGTTTCCGTCTGTGGCGCGCCCAGATACAGATTTTCCACGCAAGGCTCCAGCCGGTGGCACCATCGCCACGGGCATTCATCGAGACTTTGGCCGCCTCCGCGAATTTGGGCGTGGTCAAGGGCGAGATCTGGCGGCCGGGATGGACCGCGATCAGGTGCGAAAGATGCCGGTGCTCTTCCTTCGGATCGTCAAGGTCGGTCATCCATTCCTGGAGCTGGCCCCACTTGCCTATTTGTGAGGCGGCAACCTGTCGCGCAGCGCAGTGATTTTCTGGCGGTATTCTGCATCCACATTGAGAGGCAAGGATGCATCGATGTAGTTGGTGAAGAGGTCATAGACGAGTTGTTGCTCATACGAGTTGCCCTGCGCTTTCGGGCCATGCTCCGGGGAGACGCTCTCGGGGCTGACCAGTTTGCCGCCCGGTCCTTCCTTCAGGGAATCTTCCCAGAATTCACACAGCTCCTTGATAATCGGATAGGCCCTGGTTTATGAACATTGAACACCCGTGCGTTGACGGCGTCCGCACCGACGTTCGGCTTTTCGCCTCCATCTGCTTGAACGGCTCCATTTGCGAAGAGCCAACCAAGTATGGTTATCAAAACCATCGTATTCCGCTTGGAATCTCCTTGCTTACAGCCAAGCATATTTATCACGCGTTTCATTGCCAGTTTCATTTCAATCTCTGGTAGTTTCCGAAAGTGTGGACTGGAACCGGTAGGTTCCGGAACCGACTTCATAAATTGCGGCGTTATTTTCCATGTGAAGAAACCTCACGCCCTCTGCTTTCGCGGCGGGTTTTCCGGACTCGGTAACTTCGGCGGCATCCTTTGCTGGTCCGTCCTCACCAGGCTTCGCCGCGACAGGGACAAATACGGTTGCCGTGGTGTTAACGGGAATTGCGATTTCCATTGTCAGCTTACGATCCTCACGTTTCCAGTTGCTGACGATGCGGCCATACGGAGAATCGTGATGGGTCTTCACCCAGGTGAGATCGCCCACCACGGCGGGCTTGATGATGATCTTCTTGAAGCCGGGCCCCTTGGGATCAGGACGAATCCCCCCCAGCACCTGGTACATGTAAGCACCGATCGGCCCGCCCAACGATGGCATCTGAACCTGACCACCGGTCCAAGTCTCCATCTGCACCCCATCCTTTACCAGCGTATTCCAACCGGGATAATCCTGCTGCATGACCATCTTATGCGTCAACTCCGCCTGCCCCAGTTCAGGCAGTCCTAACAATAGATGAAGCGTGCCGATGAAACCTGTGCTGATATGATCCTTCCGCTCGTGGATATTGGCGACAAGACGATCAAGTACCTGCTGCCGATCAACCGGCACCATCCCGAAATAGAGCGGAAGGATCTGCGCAGTCTGAGTATCGGGATTCGAGCCGACCTGACCGGTCTGCGTGTTCAGGAAACGACGATTGAATCCAGCCTTGATCTCCTCTGCCAACTTGGCGTACTTCGCCGACTCGTCGGCTTTACCAAGGAGTGCCGCAGACTGGCTGAGGATGGTTGCATAATAGTAATATCCGCAGGTCGAGGTGATGGCCACAGACGTGCGTTGCGGACCTCCATTAGAGCCGACCTCGATCCAGTCCCCAAGGCCCCAGGCGACAACCTTGTCCGCGTCGGCTTTGGTCGCCAGCCAGTTCATGTAAGAAACCATGGATGGGTAGCTATCTTCAATGAAGCATCGATCGCCATAGTACTCGTAAAGTTTCCACGGGGTATAAACAATCATGCCGTTCCACCACACGCAATTGCAGTCGTCAAGCACGCGATCCACCAGCGGAATAACCGAGCCCAGGTAGCCGTCAGCGCGTTGATTCACCCGCATATCCTGCCACCAGTTCCAGTAAAAAGCCGCCGTGTCGAAATCATAGACGGACGAGTTGATCATGGTCATCACATCCTGCGTCCAGCCGGATTTCTCGCGGGTTGGATCCATGGGGTAATCGTAATTGTAGTTAAGCTGGGTCAACAGCAGAGCGTTGTACTGCCTGTTCAAAAACTCGTTTGAGCATTCGAAACTGCCTGCCCTCGGCAAATCGATGCGCGCCGCACAGCGCGTCAATGTATCCAGCGTCGGCGTCTCTCTCAATCCATCTACGGTGACGACCCGGTCAATGGTATGGAACAGAAACTTCGGCTCAAACACCTCTTCGCCGCCGCCCTTGCAGATGAATTCCGTCGTCAGCTCTTGTCCGAAATGTTCATGCCCTGCCCGGGTGTCGATATAGTGGACTGTGATCTTATCGCCTGCCTGTCCCTTGGCTTTCAGCCTCAGCCAGCCAGCCCCAACGGTATCGAAAATGAAATTGTTACCCTCGATCTTCACCGGTTGCGCTGTAGCCAGCACACGGATCGGCGGAATGCTGCGTGCAAACCATTCCCCGCACGGCGCACTGACACTCAGGGCCGGATGCCAATCCGAATCCTTGAACCCAGTTCTGTCCCAGCCCGGTTGCGCCAACCGCGCATCCACATGCTCACCCACCCAAAGGTCATTGAACGTGATCTCACCTGTCGACCACTTCCAGGATTCATCGGAAACAACCGTCTGACGCGAGCCATCGACATACTCAATCGCCATCTGGAAAAGCAGCCGCGGCATCCCGCCATTGCCATACCATTTCAAATAGCCCAGGTTCGGCGTGGCCGAGAATCCGTTTCCGAGAATCACCCCGATGGCATTGGCGTCCTTCTGCAGGAGCCCGGAAATATCATGCATCACATAGGGAACCCGCTTGTTATAGTCGGAGAATTGAGGCGACAACACCGCATCGCCCACTTTCTTTCCATTGAGCGATAACTCAGACCAGCCCAGCCCGCTCATCGCCACGAGCGCTCGCTTGACCGGTTTGTCGATTTTGATTTCCTTGCGCAGCAGGATAGCCGCATCAGGATATTTCACAGGTTCAGCCGCCGCTTTAGCAACCGAACACAGCAGCAATCCGTCGGTCAAATGCGCCTTCGACCAGCCATAATTCTCCACAGAATCACTCGCCGTGACCGGTGCCTTCAGGGCCGCGTTGGTTCCCGCCGAAAATACCTCCAGCTCCCCCACCGTATATACAAACGGCAATCCAGCCCCTCGGTGCCATAGCTTGGTGACGGTGAGGCGGACGTATCGACCTCGCATCGAACCCGCCGCGAAAGAAACCGGCACCCACCCGGGATTGGGATAATCCGCCTGCGTCTGATCACTCACCGAAGCCAGCGTCTTGAAGTCCACGTCATCCGATACCTCAAGCCGAAACCTCAATGGAAATCCATATCCATTCACCCAGCCGCCGGCCGCGGGATCATTGTGACGCATCGGGTGCAACACCACCCGCTCAATCGGTTTTGACGATCCCAGATCCAACTGCACCCAATGCTCCGCGTCGGCACGCTGCGCCTCCACTGCAAAACCCAGTGGGCCCGACGCCGCCTGCAACGGGCGCACCAGATCGGAACCAATCCATTTCGCCTGCCATGCATTCGGCTCAAGCAAACCCATGGTCCATGCCGCAGGCTGACTCCAACCCGAAGCCTTTCCATCTTTGTCCCATACTTGCACTTTCCAATGACATGGCATCCACGACCCCAGTGGTTTCCCAAGATACTCTACTAAAAAACTCTGGTCCGACGCCACCTTGCCGCTGTCCCACAGGTCGCCCTGATCATTCTTCAACAATGCTTCCGAACTCGCCACCAAAACCTGATACGCCGTCTGCTTCTGGCCTCTAACCACCAACTCCCGCCCTCCGTCTTCAATCACCCAGCTCAGCCGCGGCTTGATCACATCAATGCCGAGAGGATTCTCACGATATTCGCACCGCAAGTGGGTCACGTCGGCAGCTTGGAGCGCGGTTGGCAGGGATAGCAGCAGGGCGGCGAGGGTGAGTGTTGTTAGCTTCTTCATGGGTTCTTTTCTTTCACTTCAGCGTGGGTTCAGCAAACTCGCCGCGCAGTTGCTTCTCACCGCCCTCTTTTTCATACACGCCATAGAACTGGCAGACCGAATCCAACCAAATGATGATCCGTTCCATCTCGTCGGCACTTAGCTTTACGTCGTGGTGCCCCTTCTTCAGCATCTGATAAAGTTTGGATGCACGCGCACCGAATTGCCCCGGGATCGTCCGATAGAACTTGGGCGAATTGAAATCTTGTCCAGCACCATAGGAGACAAAGCCGTAGGGTTCGGCAAGATTGATATAGGATGTGGTATATTTTCCATTCACCTCACGATCCAACCGTGGCGGCAACTTCTCTCCCAGCTTCGCATTCCTGATTGTATCTGCATGACAATTGGCACATTTTTTATCCAGCACAGGCTGGACAAGCTTTGGATAACTGAACGGGAGCGATCCATCCGGCCCGGGTTTTGGAAGTGATGGTTCGCGCCTCATCGCAAGGGGTGTCACAACGGAGAGGCGATCAGGCGCGGTGCCCTTGGGTTCATGACAACCTTGACAGGAGAGTTGCTCTCCCGGCACCAACGCTGTTGCCGAACGCATCGATTGAATCGCGGCCCCCTGTTCATCGAGTGCCTGGAAGAATATCTCATAGCCTGTAGGCACCTTGAAATAGGCGCTTCCATCAGATTCCACCGGAACCGTCCCGACAACCGTGCGCACCAGATTGTCAGAATCAAATCCTTCCTTGATCTGGATACCTGTCCAATGCGCCAACTCCGCGGTAGCCACTGACGCCGGATAGATCTGCCAGATTCGAAGAGCGGAGATTTTGCCGGCATCTGCGGGCCACGACAAGTAGCTCTTATACACATCCGCAATGGTTATTGTCCCTTGTCCACGTGCTTCTGCCTGCCAGTCCGCAGGTTTGCGCTGTGCCGCAGGAACAGCGGCAATACGTTGCTCCGGAATAATTGGCGGACGATTCTCCGCACGGAATGGCCTTGGACTCACGCAGGCAATTTGCGGATCTCGGTAGATAAGCTCCCTATTTCCAAATTTGTCGATCAAATAGATTCCAAAGGTCAGATGTTTGCCTCCAACGTTGGCCTCGGCCGGTTCATAAGCCGCGATATAATAGGTGTCGCTCAGCGGCCAAGCGGTTCCATAGCTCTGAGAACCGCTCTGTGTTTCAGGAAATCCGGCATCTGGAGTTAAGCGCTTTACTGGTGCCATGGCATCATCATCCGCCACGCGCGGATCGATGACCACCAGGGATCCAAAAGCTTGTCCGTGATGCGGCGCGCCCGTCGCGACAAAACACTGTGAATTCGGAATCGAGCGCGTGTCGATCTCCATATCCGATCGCTTGTAGCGGAGGGAATAGTTGCCGTGAATGGGACGCGGATTACGCCCGTCCGGGGTTGTAATCCAAGGATGGTGAGCGGTGCACCCATGGCGGTCAACATAATCCCAACGCGTCCAAAGCAACATGCCGTCATGGGTGATCGCAGGAGACCATTCATTCGTTTCATGAAAGCTGAGGCAACGCATGTCCGTCCCGTCCACAGCCATATCAAACATCGTAAAGTTTGGGCATTGGCGACCGCAACGCAGATAGCCGCCACGCCGTTCTGAGATAAATGCAATGCGTCCTGCAGGGGTAAAACAGGGGTAGAAATCATTGAACGTTCCTTCTGTAATCTGCTTCAGGTTCGTGCCATCGGAGCCAACCGTGAACAGATGATAACAGAAGCCCTTGTCCCAATGCCCGTTGTTCGCATGGTCCAAATGCGAAATGTGCTCACGGCCTCCTTTGCCTTCCACATAAGCAAAAGAAATCATCTTCCCGTCATACGATAGTGCCGGCGAAAGAACGGATCCCCCATCTTTACCCATATCCTGACGTGTTCCAATTTTAAGTCCTGAACCTGCTAGAACATCCCGAATTGCGGGTGATTCGCCAAACGGATTCGAAAGGACGAACAATCCGCCCCCGGTCCTTTGCTGTTGACCGTAGTACTGATCACAACAATGCTGCATGACCTGTGATAAATCGCGCTTGATGAAAAGTAATTCATTAAAATTGAGCAGCGGATTAGAGAACGCGATCTTGCGACGGAGGAGCAAAGCCTCATCAAACAATGGACGGCGTTCGGTTTCAGCGACTGCTTTTGCCCGCGCAGCAAGGTCAACCAATGCCTTTGTTTCCGACTCAAGCGATGGGGCATTCCGCATGGATTTAATATCGTTCAACAAGGATTGTGTACGACGCAGCACAATAGTCAGCGGGTCCTTATCCTCCGGTTTCACCAATGCGTCCGCGCAGTACGTCTCGGACGCAAACTGCTTGAAACGATCTATCTTCTTCAAATCATGCTGCAGAACACCCCATTGGCGCGACGCTTCACCGTCCGGGTAGTTCCTGCCAGGCGCGGCGGGTTCAAGCCATGATGAAAGCGGCGATACCAAGGGCATTTTAGCGACATACTTCCCGTAATCAGCAAGGCCCCATTTCGCGGCCAGGTATTTCTCGACTTGTATCCGTTGCTCATCTGTCGGAACGGCGTCAAAGAGAATAACCTCAGCCACACGAATGTTGCCTGCTCGTGCGGCGCTTCGGTCAGCCGCCAGCGTATTTGCGGCAAGGGGTTCAGAGGCGACGACGGAGATCAGGTTGAAGTTGCTATCCAGTTCATGCTCGGTTCCGTCGATCCGTGTTCCATTGAAGTAGGTAGCCCCATTCAGCAACCCATTGGCGGCGTACCTACGATCCCAAAGCTCCCCGTTGCCGCTATCAATATTCCGATGAAAATCATAATACCCTTGCACACCACCCATCCGACCGAGCAGAAAGGCATTGGGGGCATCTGCGCGAATCACCCAAAAGACCGCCCGAATCTTTGTCTCGTCAGCAAACGAGAAAAATTGTCCGGCGCCCATCCAGACATACGGCTTGTTTCCCAGGACCTTGTCTTTCATCAACTGGGCCTGGCCATGAACCGTCGCCTTCTTCGCAAAGGATTGCCCATCAAACCGTGCATCACGCCATTCCGTCACTTTGTCATTTTCCATCACCATGGATGGCGCACTAGCCGCATCGAGCCAAAAAGTGGCTGATTTTTCAACAAACTCCGGGACTGCGCAAAACCCATCACGAGGGAGAAACAACAGGATCATCCCCGCAACAAGGGCTAGACGCGCCTGATGCATCATCCATGATGGTTTCAACAATCCAACTGTCAGTATTCGTTTCATTTGTCTATCCTTTCTTTTGATTTCACTTAACCCCGAGAACGATCACGGTGTCCACCGTGATCCGATTTTACATCCTTGGACAGCGACAGTTCAACAACTTTTTCCGAGTGTTTGAAGTTTACTTCGCTGCCACCCAACAGAAGTGAGGCGGAGATGATCTTTCGGCCGTCGGCGAGCGCAGGGAGGCTCACCGATTTTCCGGTCGGCGGGATCAACACGTGGACATAGACCGTTGAGCCATCGAGAGAGTCCGTCGCCACCATCGGCCAGGGCACTGCCTTCTGCTCGATCTTCAAGATCGTGCTGGGCCGTGTATCCAGCAGCGACACCTTGCGCTCACGCCACAGTTTCCCGAACTCAGCCACCCCTGACACCATCGAGGGCCGCCGCGACGCTCTCAAGGTTTTCCTGCTTTGGTCCATCGACCGAGACCTGACCGACCCCGCGGCCATCACCAAGCCCATCCTCGAAAACTACCAGCGTCACCTCTGGCACTGGCGCAAGAAAGGCGGCATGCCGCTGGGCGTCAGCACCCAGCGTGCCCGTCTCGGCACCCTCAAGGATTACTTCGCATGGCTCACCAAACGAAACATTCTCACCGCCAACCCAGCCTCGGAGCTAGAACTCCCCTGCCAGGAAAGGCACCTGCCCAAACAAGCGCTTGGTCTCCGGGAAACCCGCGCCCTGCTCGCCGTGCCCAACGTCCTCGACCCCTAGGCCTCCGTGATCGCGCGATTTTGGAAACCCTCTACTCCACCGGCGTGCGCCGCAGAGAGCTGGCCCGGCTTGAAATCCACGACCTCAACCGGGAGCGCCAGACCCTCCATGTCCGTCAGGGCAAGGGCCACGAGGACCGGGTCGCCGAAAGAATGAATACGAACGCCCAACATTGCCCCCCCTTCGCGGTGCTATGCCAGTCAGGGCTTCGCCAAGGTGCCAAGC
>CAIQXC010000621.1 GCA_903875675.1 Akkermansiaceae bacterium | reverse complement strand
GCTGGGGGCGACGTGCGCCTCGGGCGAGCCAAAATACCCGTGATTGTAAAATTGAGTGATGCCATCGCGCAAGAACGCGTCGGTGGCAATCTTGAGGTCCTGAAGATTCGTGCGATAGCGCAACGGATGGATGAACGTGTAAGCCTCCGCCGATACAATCTCTCTGCCGTAAAATCGCGCTCCAGAGGCGGTCGCCTTGCGCGGGTCGGCGACTGGTTCAAAGCGGGCGGTGGTCACTTCCGTCTCCGGCCGGGCGGTCGAGCCTGCGCCCTGCACCAATTCCTCGCTGAACCGGTAGTGGGGTTGGATGCGTGCCTGGACATGATGCTTGTCGCACCATTCATTGAATGGCTTGAAAAATGTTTCCAATCCGAGATAACTCAAATACTCCCCGACGTCATAACGAATCCGCGGAGTCAGCGGGCCAACGTCATGCCACAGCACGGGCAATGGTCCATCGAACGTTGCGCCTGCCGCAACATCCTTGCTAGACAGGCACAACACCTTGCTTTGATCCGCCAGCGGAACCCACGCACCGCCAAACCCCCAGCCCGGACTGAAAGTGATGGCCACATCCATGTCCAGGCGCTTGGCCTCCGCCACCGCATGTTTCACCAGCGCGAGGAATTCTGGTGTTAGATATTCGACGTTACCCTTCTCATACATCTTCCACAGGCTCATGATCTCGACCCCGCCTATCCGCTGCCCTGCCATTCCTTCCAATTGCCGCGTAATGTCCTCCCGACTCAATGCATTGCCCGGCCACCACCAACGGGTGTGCGGCTTGTGCGTCCGCCCCGGCCGGTCCCACAATCCCTTGAGCAACGCAAAATCCGCAGAATCACCCGGCGGCGCTGTACCTAACACTCCATCCACCACTCCACCCGCCTCCTCAGCTAACAACCCGGTAATTCCACTTTCACACCACCCAGCCAGCCCAGCGCTGCCAACTCCCAGAAATCTTCGTCGGCTCAATCTCATGTGAGTCTTGGCAAGACAGGATATGAGTGACTGCGATATCCCTCAGGACGGGTTCTTCTTGCTAGCTCCGGCTGCTGGGGCCTTCTTGGCTTCGTTAGGCAGCGGTTTCACTTTGGCGCGCACGGTCCAATCGTCCCATTTGGCGGCGAGTTCCCGCACGCGGGCCGGTTCGGTGGCGGCGAGGTCGTGGAGTTCTGTGCGGTCGGTTTTGAGGTTATAGAGTTCCCACGGGCCGTTGCCGCCGAGGCGCACCAACTTCCAATCGCCGGCGCGCATGGCGGCGTTGCCCTCGTGTTCCCAGTACAGGGCGTCGCGCTCCAACGGCTGGTTGGCAAATGCGGGCAACAGGCTTTTGCCTTCGAGTGGCAGGATCGCCTGGCCGTTGTGGTCCTTCGGATAGGAAGCGCCGGCCACATCGAGGAACGTCGGCATGACGTCAATGATATGTCCGACCTGTTGGCGAAGTTCGCCGCGGGCGCTGATGTGGGCAGGCCAATGGGCGATGAAGGGCGTGGCGATGCCGCCCTCGTGGTCGAAATGTTTGTAGCGGCGGAATGGGGTGTTTTCTAACATGGCCCACGATTCGCCGCAGTAAACGTCGGACTTGGGCGAGCCCGGCGGATTGCCGTTGAGCCGCCCGTTGGGGCCGCTCTCCGCATTGCCACCGTTGTCGGATAGAAACAAGATCAGTGTGTTGTCAAGCACGCCGCGCTGGCGCAACGCCTCGACGAGGCGGCCGACGGCGGCGTCCATGTGATTCACGCAAGCTGCATAGATGGCCATCATCTGGTCGAACTTGTCCTGCTCATCAGCGCTGAGCGAGTCCCAAGCTTTTACTGAGTTCGGGCGCGGTGCGAGCGGCCACGCCTGATCGACGATTCCCATCTCGATTTGTTTGGCGTGGCGTTGTTCGCGCAACTTGTCCCAGCCGACCTTGTACTTGCCGCGAAATTTGGCGATGTCCTCGGCCGGTGCCTGCAGGGGAAAATGCGGTGCGTTATGGCATAAGTGCAGATAGAACGGCTTTTTGGCGGCGAGGGCCTCATCGACAAACTTGATAGCGAAATCCGTCCACAAGTCTGTCGCGTACCACTGCTCCGGTAGGGGTCCGCCGCGGCGCCCGACGTTCTCACCATTCAGAAATAACTCAGTGCGCGGTGAATCGGGAAAATAAAACCCGCCAGCCGCAGCATTGAGGCTGCGCTCAAAGCCGCGGTTCCACGGGGCAACACCGAAGTTCTGGCCGACGTGCCATTTGCCGCACATGATCGTGAAGTAACCCGCCGGTTGCAGCGCTTCGGCCATCGTCACACATTGCTCGTTGAGCCGGCCGCGGTAACCCGCCACGTTGTTGTCCTCGACCATGTGGCCGACGCCTGTCTGATGGGCATACAATCCGGTGAGCAACGAGGCACGGGTCGGGCAACAACGGGCCCCATTGTAGAACTGGGTGAAGCGCAAGCCGCCGGCGGCGAGCTTATCGACGTTGGGAGTGGGGATTTCGCTGCCATAACAGCCGATATCGGAAAACCCCATGTCGTCCACCAAGATCACCACAACATTCGGCTTGGCCGGACTTTGTGCACAGGCAAAATTGCCAATGAAAAATCCCGCCAGCAGCGCGACGGAGAGAATGATTGCGGAGCGCGGTTTCATGCGCCACTGCCCTTGCCACAGGCTCAGCTCACTTGTCAATCTAACACACACTCAATCAAATGTTACCATGCGAGCAGCAACCGCCGGGTGGGCGGATAGAGTTGGAGAGTAACTTGGCTTGCATGCGCGGGGCTGTCTTTTCCACATTCGTGGCGGCGCGAGGAGTGTAGTCCGACAGGTCATTGG
>CAIQXC010000620.1 GCA_903875675.1 Akkermansiaceae bacterium | reverse complement strand
TGCTTGGTCATTGTCGTTTGTGACTGGGCCGGTGGCAAGGCCCTGATGGCTCTGTCGCTGTGCTGCCTGGTTTACGAGGTCTGGATCTCAGGTGGTGCGCTCAGAATTCTGCTCAATGCGGTGGACGGAAAGGACTTGCCTCGCGGTTGTGATAATTGATCGTTCACAAAACGAAAAAGCCCGACGGATCAATAAGACCGGACGGGCTTGGCGTGGGGTGATGCGGGGGGGCTTCATCTCGATTTGAGGTGGAATCCTCCAACTTTTCGCCTCGACCCCCCCCCGTTTCTGGGCCATCCTCAAGCCCGTACTAATTACACTGTTCGGCAGAAAGAATTTCACAATATCGATCAATATGAATAAAAGGACCGTAGTCTCTTCACTCTTCGCACTAGCCATTCCCATGCTCGCCAATGGTGCCATAACACTACTTCCGGGTGATTCGGTCACCTGGCGATTCGAGCTTATTTACAATTCAACACAAGAAATCAATAGCCCCTCAGTGCCTTACGGAGGATATGTGATTTTGAACTACCAATTTACTCAGTCTATCCCGCTACAATATCGAATAGATTTCTACGAAGATTTCAACTCTTCTGATCCCTTTCAATCACTTTTGGTGGATCATCCTACGGGTCTGCATGATCAGATGGGGATGCCTGTGATTTGGAGTCCTGAGTTCACTCCACCTCCTGACGCTTGGAGCGATCTTAATGGGAAGCTGCGTATTACTATTCTGTCGGGTGAGATGCGTGACGTGCTTCCCGATATCACGATGCTTGTTCCTACCATCCCCGGGTCGCTCGATGTTTACCAAGCTCAAGTAGTCCCAGAACCAAGTGCAATGGGATTTATTTTGGCATCAGGTTTGCTCCTGATCTATCGGCCGGCCCGCCGAAAGCAACCCACACAAGCCGAACAAAGCGCTGATGGCAATACGCCAGAAGCAGCTCAATCACCCCACTTAATCACCCTAACCACGCGTCTGCCATAGCGCGACGTCGGTCACAAATGCCAGCCATGAAACCACCCTGCCGCCTTATTTTCATCCTAGCGACTATCTTCTCGCCGTTTCAAGTGACGCAGGCTGCGGTCACACTGCTTGAAGCACGTCTAAGCCTGCCCTTACTCGTTGGAGGTGCTACGCTCCAGTTCGGCTCTGGAGCTGCATTCTTTAAAATCGACGGCGACACAATCGAATACCAAATATGGGTGACTTCTGATACCGCATTGAATCCTACAATGGCGTTCTCAGGCAACCTATTGGGGGCGAGCATGGCGTTGCCGTTAATTGGCACCGTGGAGAATCGGTCGATAGGCGGACTGGATCCAAATCCAGAAAATCCGTATTTCCCGTATCTAATCTCTCCTGGTTTGGTGGTTCCTGTGGACTTGCCCCTTCCGGGAGAAATTGGGATTCCGGTCATGAGGCTGTATGACGTGTTCGGTGCGAGTCTAGTTGATTCTACGTTGGCCCATGCGCTGGAGGCGGCCTCAAACACTAACGTGAGTATTACAGCGGTGGAGTACATTTCTACATATAGGGTTCTCGGCCCCTATTCAGGATCGCTAGTGACTGTGCCAACACCGGAGCCAAGTTGTATTGTTCTCCTCCTGTGTTCATCTCCTGTTATTCTACACCGACGAAGAGACCGAACGAGAAAGCGCACCGAATGACTGCCAACCCCCAGAACCGCCAATCCAACCACTGTTCAACCGCCGGTCATTGAGGTGACCTTGACGTTAGATCCAAATCAAAATGAATATGTCTCAATCCAATTCGTCTCATCAAAAGTATGACTAAATCATCGTTTGCACTACTGCTATCTATCGTCGTACTAGCCGTCTCGAGTTTGCTCGTCACCGGGCAGGAGCAACCCCGGGCCAGAGCAATCCCTCAGGTAACGCCGGTCACAGGGCGAAGGAGTGGGCAGGGAAGCAACGCAAGTATAGCACCCACCAGGGAAACGAATATTCCCGAACACGGTGTCAGGCTTCCAGCTTGCCATGGGAACTGGTTCGGGCACTCTGTGTAAGCGCTGGTTCCGTGTGCGCGCTTTCCTGAGGAGCCCGTTGCGGTAATTCCGCACGCCGGGATCTGCGAGGGGGGGGCACCGGGAAACCGGTGTCTCTACCTCAATCGGGCATTTGGCGGGATTTTTTGACGGAGGATGAGTGACGGAGGATGCGGAGTTTATTACCGATGACCTTGATGTCGAGGAGAGGATCGGCGAGGGAGGCGGATTTATGCATGCCGTGGCGGGTGTGGGAACCGTCGATGATGACTTGCGTGTTGGGACTCTGGGCTTGCCACTTGCAGTCTTGCGTCTTATTCTCCCCTCCCATGACCGACCTCGAACTAGCTACTCATGCCGCGCTTGAAGCGGGCCAACTTTTGCGTGCAAACTTCGGCAGCGATGCCGTTGTCGATGAAGCCACCCATCACGACATTAAATTGGCGCTGGACCGTGGCGCGCAGGACCTGATCACTGGCATTTTGTTGGGTGAGCATCCCGGCGACGCCTTGTACGGCGAGGAAGGCATTGCCGGCAATCAGGAGTCCGAGCGTCAGTGGATTGTTGATCCGATTGACGGCACCGTAAACTTTTTCTATGGCATCCCGCATTTTTGCGTATCCATTGCATTGCGGGTGGCTGGAGAGATTGTCGTGGGGGTGATTCATGATCCGATGGTTGGCGAAACATGGACCGTCGCCAAGGGTGGTCCGGCGCTGCTCAACGGTCGGCCGATCCATGCCAGCACCCGGGCCGACTTTGCCGAGGCCATCCTCTTTGTCGGTTGCGGCAAGGATGAAGAGGCGTTGCGAACCGGCATCGAACGCTTTCGCAAGGCCTCGTTGAGAGCCCGTAAAATGCGCATGATGGGCTCCGCCGCCCTCGGGATGGCCTATATCGCCTGCGGCCGACTGGATGCCTACATCGAGTCGCGCATTTCGCTGTGGGATATAGCAGCCGGCCAGTTGCTGGTGGAAACTGCCGGTGGCATGGTCGATCTGAGCGCCGTGGAGGGGTATGCCGACGCATGGTCCATCGTCGCAACCAACGGCAAGTTACCGATTCATGAGATTCTCTAACAAGCATTTGCCTTAGACCCAAGACGCAAGCCCCGAACCCGGGGGGCGAGTATAGAGCGGGCAGTAACTTCGGAGACATCAGACAGCTGCACAGCAAGACAAAGAAGAGCTACCACTGGACCGCGCCCCCTTTCTTGTTCCTGTCTCCAGTGTACCCCTCTTCAGTGTCCTGAGTAACCTAAATTTACAGGTTCATTTTCAAAGAGTTATCAAACCAGCTATTTTTCAATCTCGCCCTGCCGTGCCCTAGAGTCCTTGTGAACGAGGCAAGTTTTCCAGAACCGAATGGATTGACGCTTGTTGATTTTGGATTTTTGAAGTGAGCTTGGTGCGTGCTGAATCTCGTGTCCAAGCTCACATTAGAAATCAACGTTCATCAATCGGCAATCATCAATCGTTCGACTGAGTTCACGTCGAAGTCCATTCACCCAACCACCATCGACCCAATCACCACCTCCTCTTATGACCGGCATCGGCTACGACGTTCATCCCTTAGTGACCAACCGCGCGCTAGTCCTTGGCGGCGTGACCATCCCGCACAGTCATGGGTTGGGGGGCCATTCCGACGCGGACGTGTTATGTCATGCGATTGCCGACGCGGTTCTCGGAGCCCTGGGTGAGCCTGACATCGGGCATTTTTTTCCGCCCGATGATCCGGCGTGCAAGGACATGTCGTCGCTGCGGATTTTGGAAAAGTGCCGGAAGTTGGCTGCCGCGGCCGGTTGTGAGATCAGTAATGTGGATTCGACCCTCATTGCGGAGGCACCGAAGATTCAGCCGTATCGCGATGCGATGCGCTGGAATATTGGCAAGGCGCTGGGAATTGAACCGGCACGGGTGGGCATCAAGGCCACGACCAACGAGTTGATGGGTTTCGTGGGACGCAAGGAAGGCATTGCGGCTCTGGCGGTGGCGCAAGTGGACTTCAAATGTCCGTTCTAGCGAGGCTTCGCCTCAGACTCGAGACGCAAGACTCAAGACTCAAGACGCAAGACGCAAGACCCAAGACTCAAGACCCAAGACCCAAGACTTGAAGACGGCTCGGGTGAGCTCGCCGAACGCCCAAGAGCCGAAAACTTGAC
Source organism: Akkermansiaceae bacterium (assembly GCA_903875675.1). GTDB lineage: Bacteria > Verrucomicrobiota > Verrucomicrobiia > Verrucomicrobiales > Akkermansiaceae > Luteolibacter. The sequence goes on along the minus strand of CAIQXC010000620.1, from coordinate 827 downwards.
CTAACGACAGCGACTTTGGCTTTTCAAGGACTCTAGGATCGGTGAGAGGCAAGAACCGAGCGTACCCGTTGGCCGATGAGTTCGGCTTGGGCCGTTTCGCCTTCTTCGCGCAGGAATCCGCAATAATTCGAAGCCACCGCTTCCAGATCATCGGCATAATCGGCCCCGAGGGCTTCGAAGCCAGCGAGGGATTTCTCGAAATGGCGGCGGGCCCATGAGCGGTCGCCGGTTTCCAGTAAGGCGAGGGCGAGATTGTTGTGGGATTGGGCGGTATCCGGGTGTTCTTCGCCGAAGAGTTTGCGCCGGGCTTCCAGTGCCATCATGTGCATTTCTCGGGCCTGCTCATGATACTTTGCTGCCAGGTAGAGCGCGCCAAGATTGTTAGAAACAGCGGCGGTTTCCTCATGGTCCTGGCCAAGGTGCTCGTGGAGAATCTCCAAAGCTTTGAGAAAATAAGACTCGGCCGCATCCAGATCCTTGGCCGCTTTTGCCAAAAAGCCGAGGTTGTTGGCAAGGGCCGCGACATCCATGAGCAAGGGCGGTTCGTGACGCTCAAAGCAAGCCATCGATTCGCGCCAGTGTTCGGCGGCCCGTACCGGATTGCCCAGTGAATCGTGCGACGCTCCTAATCCGGCGTGCAGGCGGCCGATCTGGTCTTGTCGGTCCGGGCGGTTGTCGAGTTGGTCGATGGCTTGGCGATAGTCCTCGCGGGCGGCTTCATGATTGCCGGTTTCCCGGAGAATATCGCCGCGGATTTCCAGCACGTCGGCAAACGCATCGATGCTGTCGATGCCCTGACCGAGGGTTTGCTGGGTTTTTTCGACGGC
>CAIQXC010000619.1 GCA_903875675.1 Akkermansiaceae bacterium | reverse complement strand
GGAGGCAAGGTTGGGAGCACGCACCCAGGGGGGGGGATTAGTAAACGGTTGTTGTTGGCTCAGAACTCAGTGTTCGACCTAAGGGTTAATCATCACCTGCCATGTCGGGATGTTCGACCTCTACCCAAAGTCGTCGAGTTGCTGGATGCAGCATGAGCATCCAGCGGTTGTGTTCATTCTCTTCGGCTCAACGCCTAGCCTAGCCGCCGGGCGATTGGAGTGTGGTTGGTGTGAAGCAGTGGTGCTGATGCCGGTCGGCTACGGTGAATTGTTAGGTGGACGTCGAGTTGAGTTGCTGTAATCGAGGTAAGACCACTCCGAAATCGGATTCGATATCAGGTACGTCTGCCTTGAAGATGAACCATTTAGGCCGCATTGCGAAGCAAGCGATTCGATACTCCGCTTGATCCACATCGGTGCATTCTAGGTGCATGCTGTGTTCAACGCCTCTTGAGTTCCACGACCAAGCGGCCCCCCAATCCTCGTACATCACTTCGGCATCAATGCCAGCGTCGGCAAGCACATCTTCTATGTCGGTACCCACTTCGTCGACTTGCCAACAACATGGATTGTCGCTGTTGTCAAACGGGCGAAAATACTTTCGGTTCGCGATTGTGATTGTTTTATTCATTTCGCCTAACACTGAGTTCTGCAACATGTGGCCTTTGCCCTGGAACAGCCACCGGTGGTGTAACCGGAACAAATGCAACTTGAAGGGCTGGTTTCCGCCGTGCCCGACGACGAGTAGGTGGTTAGAGCACAATGGCCTGACCGTCCAGCACAATCGGGAGCGGGTTGACTCACGGCGCGGGGCATGCATACCAACCCGCTCTCCGTCCTCGTCACCGGTTCCTCAGGTTTCATAGGCACCCATCCCCAATTCGTGTTTGCCTCGTCATCCAGCGTCTATGGCCCAGAAATGCCCCTGTCGGCCGAGGAATCAACCCCGGCCAACCCGTGCAGCCCCTACGCCCTAACCAAACTCCACGGCGAGCAATGGGGTCGCCTCTACTCACGGCTCCACGGCCTTCGCTTCCTCGCCCTGCGGTTTTTCTCGGTCTGGGGGCCGGGGCAGCGGCCCGATCTTGCCCTGGAAGCGTTCCGTCGCCGCATCGAGGCGGGCCAACCGGTCATCATCAACGGCGACGGCAGCCAGCGCCGCGACCTCACCCACGTTGCCGACGTGGCCCGGGCGGTCGAACTGGCGCTACGGTGGCCTGGTCCTGGCGCGGCCGTCCTGAACGTCGGCACCGGCAGAAACCACTCGGTCATGGACATGCTGGCAGCCGCCAGGGAAGCCGCCACGCCACTGGTGGAGCACCAAGCGCCCCATCCGGCGGACGTGCCGGAAACCCTCGCGTCGATCACGGCCGCCGAGGCGCAACTCGGGTGGCAACCCCGGATTTTCTTCCCGGACGAGCCGGATTCCTGACCGCCGCCACCCACGGATGACCCGCCACAAAATCGCCTCTGCTTTACACTTTCTGGGGGTTTGCTTTACACTGCTTTACACTTGATGTTAGAGAGTAACCGGGGCCTTTTCAGGTGCCTACAAATCTCGCAACACGTTCTCTTTCAATATATTGCAAATCCGGCGAAGCGGCAAAGCTAACAAAACTTTTCTGTTATTTCGTGCAAAAAAAGTGTAAAGCTGAAAAAACACCTTTCACATGATTTGGATGGGGGTGGGGAGACCCGGGGACTTTGTCGCCCCGCTTAATAGATTTCCTATTCACAATCAACGACTTACGACGCATTCAAACGCTCGTTTTGTCGCCATTCTATCAATCATATCCCGTTAGACACCGTCGAATCAGGCCCATCGCTCGCCCCGATTCGGCCGCGACCCAGAATATTCCCAGCATTGCGCATATTTTGCTTGGTTGGCTGACCATCTTGGGCTAAAAGCCTGTCATGACCAGTACACCCAGAGCAGTGCCATGCCGGGTCGCATTTACCCTTGGTACACGACCGGTCGTGTACCCTCCAAAACCCGACCGTTCATAGAACAAAACGTTCGGCAAAGAAACCACTCACATGAAAAACATAATATTCGCCATCGTCATTTCGGCATCATCGATGACTGCCTCCGCCCTCGAACCGGGAATTTATTTAATATCCACCCAAAGTATTGAAATTCAAACCGCCACAGCGGAATATACGGTACGACCCTTTCGTGGATACCTTCTCACAATTCCGAGCCAGGGAGCACCGAAACTTGAGATTGCGGACATACACAGTTATCCCGACACCACGACTGAGAAAATTGAATCCGTTCGCATAACAGAGGACGAAAACCAGGGTAGCCTCACACTGGAAGCAAGGTTCATTGCGCGGCTTCCCGAAACTAATACGAGACCCATAAAGAAGACAGGCACCTTCCTTCTCAACCTATCGTTCCGGGGTGAAGAGGGGTGGGGTTCGGAAATCGACGTGACCAACGCCAAAGCG
>CAIQXC010000618.1 GCA_903875675.1 Akkermansiaceae bacterium | reverse complement strand
GAGACCTTGCCCCAAAGCCCTTGAAATTACGATTAGGGCCAGAGAGATCGTCCTCTTGCGCAACAAGCCGCCCCGCGGGGTCGCGGGACGGCTTGGGACTTGGCAAGAACCGGTGCCCGAGGGCCGTCGGCAGGTTGGATGGGGGCTTACTTCTTGGCGGCGCGTTTTTCCTCGATGGCAGCCTGGGCGGCGGCGAGGCGGGCGACGGGCACGCGGTAGGGCGAGCAGGACACGTAGTTGAGGCCGAGTTGGTGGCAGAACTTGACGGAGTCAGGATCGCCGCCATGTTCGCCGCAGATGCCTAGCTTGATGTTAGGGCGGGTGCTGCGGCCTTTGGCGACGGCGATTTCCATGAGTTGGCCAACGCCGGTGGTATCGAGGGTGGCGAAGGGGTTCTTGCTGAACACCTCGTTCTCAATGTAGGGATTCAGGAAGCTGCCCATGTCGTCGCGACTGATGCCAAGCGCGGTTTGAGTGAGATCGTTGGTGCCGAAGCTAAAGAACTCGGCACCCTTGGCGATTTGGTCGGCAGTGAGTGCACCGCGTGGTACTTCGATCATCGTACCGACCTGATATTCAAAGGTGATTTTCTTTTCGGCCATGACTTCCTTGGCGACGCGATGGACGATTTCGGCCTGCAGGTCGAATTCCTTTTGGAAGCCAACCAGCGGGATCATCACTTCGGGTTTGACCGGGATTTTCTTTTTGGCCACATCGGCGGCGGCTTCAAAGACGGCGCGTGCCTGCATCTCGGTGATTTCCGGATAGGCGATGCCGAGGCGGCAACCGCGGTGGCCCAACATCGGGTTGAACTCATGGAGGTCGGCGACGCGTTGGATGATGGTATCGACCTTGACGCCGAGTTTTTTCGAGAGGTCGAGTTGTTGTTCCTTGGTGTGGGGCAGGAACTCGTGGAGCGGCGGGTCGAGCAAGCGAATGGTGGCCGGGAAGCCCTTGAGCGCCTTGAAGATGCCGGTGAAGTCCTCACGCTGATAGGGCAACAGCTTGGCCAGAGCGGCTTTGCGGGCCGTCACATCGGTCGCCAGAATCATCTCGCGCATCGCGTCGATGCGGTCGCCCTCGAAGAACATGTGCTCGGTGCGGGTCAGGCCGATGCCGGTGGCACCGAAGGCCAAGGCGATGCGTGTCTGCTCGGGCGTGTCGGCATTGGTGCGCACGGCGAGCTGGGTCGCCTGAGCGCACCATTCCATGAGTTGGAGGAAGTTTTTAAACTTCGCGGTTTTCTTGGCGGCCTTATCGCCATCGACGATGCCGGTGATAATTTCGGAAGGGGCGGTTTTGATTTGGCCGCCGTACACGATGCCGGATGTGCCGTCGATGGATAGGTAGTCGCCTTCCTTGAACGATTGGCCGGAGGCGGTGACGGTGAGTTTGTCGTAGTCGATTTCCACGGCGGATGCGCCGCAGATGCAAACTTTACCCATTTGGCGGGCGACCAGAGCGGCGTGCGAGGAGACGCCGCCCTTGGCGGTGAGGATGCCTTCGGCGG
>CAIQXC010000617.1 GCA_903875675.1 Akkermansiaceae bacterium | reverse complement strand
TAGAATTTTACGTGATACGGGGTCATGATGATTTCACACGATCAAGTGAACGCGGAGGATTTAAGCCATTCGGCATCAGTGTGGAAAGGCTGATTTGCGTTAGTTGCGACGATTCCCGGGGTTTTGGACGTGCAGTTAGGGATTTTCGGCGGGTACTTCATTGGTCACGAACCCGTGGAGCGTGCCGGAGGTGATCTTGAGAGTGTAGGTCGCGGTGCCGGGCCCTCGTCCAGCATCGCCCGCAGATCCGCATCGCTCAAGCCAGAATCCTCGCTCAGACCTGCCTCGTCGATGGCGGCGGCCAAACTGCGCTTTTTTGCCTGCAGGCGAAGGACTTTCTCCTCGACCGTGCCACGGGTGAGCAGGCGGTACACCGTCACCGGGCGGGTCTGCCCGATCCGGTGGGCGCGGTCGCTCGCCTGGCTCTCAGCGGCTGGATTCCACCATGGGTCGAAGTGGATGACAGTATCAGCCGCAGTGAGATTGAGGCCGTAGCCACCGGCCTTGAGACTGATCAAAAATACCGGTGGACCCTCCGTGGATTGAAAGCGATCGACCAATTCCTGACGGTTGCGGGTCTTGCCGTCGAGCCGTAAACTGGTCAGGCCGCGCTCCATCAGGCAATTCTCGATTTCCTGTAATTGTGTCTGGAACTGGCTGAATACCAGCACCTTGTGATTTCCTACCATAGCCTCATCAAGCAATTCCAAGAGGCGAAGCAGTTTGGCCGATCGCTGGGCAACGAGCAGTCGTTTAAAACGCTCGTCACCGAGCAACGCCAGATCGCAGCAGGTCTGTCGCAAGCGCAACAGGGCGGTGAGCAGACGCATGCGAGCGGCACCCGACTGGCCAGCATCTTGGATTGCCTCGACCTGTTTGCGTCCGGCGACGAGCAATTCGCGATAGACGCTTTGCTGCTCTGGGCTGAGGTCGCAGAATTCGTCGATGATGAGTTTGGATGGCAATTCGGGTGCGACTTGCTCCTTGGTGCGCCGGAGCATGAACGGCGCGGTTTTGAGTCGGAGCCGCTCCAGCAGGGCGGGCATGGGCTCTCCGGAGACGAGGGGTAATTCGTAGCGTTCGCGGAATTCCTGGCGGGTGCCCAGCCAACCCGGGAGAATGAAGCGGAAGATCGACCACAGGTCGCGCACGCCATTTTCCACCGGGGTACCGGTCAGAGCGACCCGCCGGACGGCCCGCAATTTGGCCAGGGCCTTGGCGTGATCGGTGTCGGGATTGCGGATCAAACTCGCCTCGTCCACCACCACCAAGGCGTACTCGCGTCGCAGGTGCCAAGCCAGATCGCGGGTCAATGTGGCATAGCTCGTCAGGATCACCTCACCGCCGCTCACTTTTTCGCGTTCGGAATCCCGACCCGATCCGTGCAGGATGCGAACCAGCCGACCTGGTGCGAAGCGGGCCATTTCGGCCCGCCAGTTGCCCAACAAGGAAGTGGTAGCTACTACCAAAACCACGGGCTCGGCGGCAGCTCCATCCGCGACGGATCCCGCCAAAGACGGCACCGGGCAGGACGACCGAGCCAAAGTGGCAGGGGCAAGATGTTTGAACAATCGCTCGATTAAAACAATTGCTTGAATCGTTTTCCCGAGGCCCATATCATCGGCGAGGAGAGCGCCGCCGAAGCGTTCGACGCGATCCCAGAGCCAGCCGGAGCCGTGGGATTGGTAGGGCCGAAGCTCGGCGTGAATGGAGGCCGGTTTTGGGTCCTCAAAAATCCTATCTTTGGCTTTGGAAGTGAGAGACTTATCGAGTTTATTACGGAGTTGGTGGATCAGTTCGGCGCTGCGGGCGGAAGCCGTGAAATGGCCGCCTTGCTGGTGCACATCCAACTCGGCAAAGAGCGGGTCGATGAGATCGGAAACATCGCTTGAAATCACCAGGCGGCGGGCGTTAGGATTTGCGCCGGGATTTTTACCGGAAGCGAGCAAACGGCGGATATCGGCAGCGGGAATGATCTCGCCAGCACTCGTTTGAAACGATAAATTGAAGTCCAACCAATCCAGGCCGGAGGAGAGGATATAGATTTTGGGTTCGACGAGGATGATTTGGCGTTGGGCGATATGGAAGCGATCGTGTTGGGAGACGGTCCAGGAGCGGTGGAGGTCGGGCAGGGAGTGGGTGAGGAAGTGGACGATGGCGGATTCGCCGCGGAGGATCCACAGCCCGGAGGCGGGGTCGGCTGGGAGGAATCCGGCATGGGCGAGCTTTGAGGCGGCGCGATTTTCCGAGTCCAGATCGCGGATTTCGCAGTGGTGCTCGTCGATGAGGCGAGGAAAGGCGGGCAAGGATGACTGGCCGGGCGGGACGGGTGGTGCGCCGGGATAGAGGATGGTGAGGCGGGCTTCGAGGTGCTGGAGGGAGCCATCGAGGTCGAGGCCCACAGCGAAAGGGGCGGCGACGAAGTGGAGGGAGTCGAGCCAGGAGTCTGCGGGAAAAGCGAGCCATTGTTGCCAGATATCAAGAGTGGCGAGAAATGTCACCGTGGGCAGATCGGCGGAGTGGCCGGCCATGAGCTCGGCCAGGGGAGCTGCGAGCCTGGGAGGCATGGGGCCCGGGCCGATGTGGGTAAGAGCCTCGGGTGCGAGTTGCCAGCAGTGGTCGGCGAGGATCACCCACTGGAAGAGCTCGGCCTGCGGGATGAGCCGCAAAGTGGACGGCTGGTGGATGATTTCACGGAGGGCGAGCGAGCCGGCCGCGCGAATTTCCAAGGGACAGCGGTCCTTGCCGACGAAAATGCGGGGGTGACCGGTTAGAGCCTCCAGGAAGCCGGAGAGATCAACGCCATCGAGTTGGAGATGCAGCGGGGATTTGGCGCCGCCGCCCGCAGCGGCCAGCCAAACGCTGAGGGCCGGGTCGGCTGGCACCGATCCTGCGCTATGGCTGAGGGTGGCCGCGAGCCTGCCACGGACGAGCGCGTCGCGCCAGTTGGGAGCGAGCAAAACGTCCCAAGCCATAGGCGGGGGGGCGGCGCGGACCGGCGTGGGCTGATTGCTTACTGCAGGACTGCCGCGCAGCGCGGCAAGTCCGACGGCGACGGCATGGGCGCAGACGGCACCGCTGGCTTGGTTGTCTGGGCAGGAACAACGGGTTTCAAGAGCCGTGGGCGAGATAACACGCACACTGACGCGCCACAGTTGGCGCCCATCGCGAACACTGCCCTGCCAGCCGCCGGGCTCGGATTTGGCGACACTGGCAGCGCCGGCCGTGCAGAAGGATTGTCCCGCTTTGAAAGCCTGCCAAGAGGCCGCGCCCCGCAAAGTTGATTCCGTCCAGCTCATGAGCGGCGCAGGGTGAGGGGGAAGCGGTCACGGTGCAAGAGCGGTGTTTCGGTTGCCGCTGGCGCTGCTCGGTTGCCGCTGCGCCGAACATGCCAAAGAAAATACGAACGCCGAACATGGCCCCGCTTCTCGGTGCTATGCCAGTCCGGGCTTCGCCAAGGTACCAAGCTCGCTAGCGCTCGCTCCGCGTTCAACATCGAACGCCCAACGTCCGCAACTACCATGAAGACGAAACATCTCATGCGCGATCCATTCGCCGCGCTGCAACCCAACCAATGCGGGCTAACAAGTGGGTGGATCGGGCCGGACCCGCCCTACCCCCCTGCCAGTAGTCACCATCCGCAAATGAAAAAAAACACCATAAATCCCCGTATCCGGCATCCACGTTTTTTCCCCCAGATGAAACGCCAAACCCCAAAAACACCATGAAACAGCATCAAATCAAAATCCTGCAGCAACCCAATCCGCTCCGCCGTGTGCCCGGTTTCCTCGCCTTGGCAGCGTTCGCGGGCATGACGTCCATCCCCGCGCATGCCTCGGTGGCGCTCACCAACGGCAGTTTCGAAACCACGGGCACGCTATACAACGGCGCACTCGGTGGCCTGTATGAAGCGCCGCCGTGGGTGAATCTTTCCACCGGAACCCCGATTCAAGCCAGTAGCGCGCCTGCTACAAAACCGCCAAATGGAGAAATTGGCGCGTTTGGCCCCAGCCCTTTCCCCGGCGTGTTTACCGAATCGCGCTACCTTCGACTCAACGGCGATGGTGGAGCCGTTGGTGCCACAGCCCAGACGCTCGGCACCATGCAGTCGGGGCATACCTATACAATCACAGCGAATGTCATCGGCGTTTGCAGTGTCGGGAATGCGTTTAGCGCCCAACTGAGGCTCGTAAGCCATGCCAGCACGTCACCCACCACAACCTACGCCACGGCGACTGTGGCTGGCCTAGCCAATGGCGGGGCCGTGGAGTCCAGTGTTTCTTACACTGCAACGGCGGGCGACGACGGGAACCCGCTAGTGGTCCTGATCAACAGCTACAATCCGCCCGGCGGGGTGAACTATGCGGGAGGCATTGACAATGTCCAGTTGACCGACACCGTGGCGGCCGGTCCGCTCGTCTGGACCGGCGGCGGCAGCGTTCCCTTCAATTGGAATGACGGCAGCAACTGGGGGGGCACGGCCCCGGTGGGTGACGGCAGCGACGGCACGCTGCATTTTGTCGGCAGCTTGGGCCTGAGTAACACCAACAATTTCGGCAGTCCCGGATTCCCTGCCAAATTCGGTGGCATCGTCTTCGATAGCGGCGCGGACGCCTTCAGCTTGGGAGGCACGGCCATCGCACTCGGCGGCGATGTGGTCAACGACAGCGGCAGCCTGCAGACGATCAACCTCGACCTGGGCTTGGTCGGCGCGACCCGCACCTTCAACGCCGCAGCTGGTGATCTCGCAGTCAGCCAACCGATCAGCGACGGCGACAGTTCGCGCGGAATCATCAAGACGGGCAGCGGCACGCTGTTGCTCATGGCGGACAATACCTACAGTGGCACCACGACGGTCAGCGCCGGCACCTTGAATGTCGCGGCAGGCGGCGTGATCAGCAACGCCGGCCCCATCAGCACCGTCAGCGGAGGCACCCTGCAAGTTGACGGCACGGTCACCTGCACGGGGCATTACTACATCGGTGCCGGCACCAGCGGCAGCGGCACGAACATCGTCAACAGCGGCGGCACGCTCAATGTGGGCGGCAGCGGTCTGTGGCTCAACATCGGCGGCAAGCTTGTCGGTGGCGGCGGCAGCATTGGCAACGGCACCTTCACGATCAACGGCGGCAGCGTCAACATCGCCGCCGGCACCACTTGGTATTTCAACCCCTATGGCGCATCGGCACCCGGCACGCTCAATCTCGACGGCGGTACGCTGAGCACGGCAGCCACTCTAACCGATGGGGCCGGTTCCGGTTCCAGCGTCAATTTCAATGGGGGCACCTACCAGTTCACGGCCTCGACGACGTTGCCGTTCAACGGGGCCCTCAGCCTCAACGTCAAGGAGGGCGGTGCGATCCTCGATACCGGTAGTAACAACGTCAGCGTGGGATATGGGGATAGGAATACTCCCTTGCTGCATTCCGGCAGCGGCACCGACGGCGGTTTGACCAAGTTAGGTGCCGGTACACTGACCCTCATCAGAGCCAACACATACAACGGCGCGACGACCATCAGCAACGGCACGCTGGCCTTGAGTTCGAGCGGTTCGTTGAACGCCGGTTCCTCCGTGAGCATCGCGGCGGGCGCCACGCTGGATGTGTCCGCCTACACCACCTATACGTGGGGCACCGGGGCGAGTCTAACGGCCAGCGGCACCACCGACGCCGCCATTCTGAAGGGCGGCGCAACGGGTGTGGATCTGGGCAACCGTCCCACCACCTTGAATTTCGCGCCGGCAACCTTCACGAGCGATTCCTCGCACCCAGCGTTGAATGTGTCCGCAGGCACCTTGAATCTGGATACCAGCACCATCACCGTCAACAACAACGCCGCCACACCGCTGAGCGCAGGCGATTACACGCTCATCACGGGCACAGTCAGCGGCACTCCCACACTCAATCCCGTGATCGGCGGGGCGGGCTTGGCCGCCTATGCCAGTGCCAGCTTGCAGTTCAGCGGCGGCAACCTTTTCCTGCATGTGGAGGCTGGATTCTCGCCCACCACCACCGTGCTGGCGCTGCATAGTCCCTCGACTTCCTCATCGACCTACGGCGATGCGCTGCAGTTCGAGGTGGCGGTCACTGGTTCCAGCCCGACCGGAACGGTGACTGTCAAAGACGAGGGCGTCAGCGGCACCCCACTGGGCACGGGCACCCTGTCCGGAGGCTCGGCGATCGTCACGCTGGATCCGCTCAACGCGTTGACGGCGGGGACCCACACCCACATCGTGGCCGTTTACTCAGGCGACGGCAGCAATAACGGCAGCATTTCAACGGCGCTGGGGACCCAAACGGTGGCCCGGAAGGAACTAACCCTTCCCGACGCGACGGCACAGGGCAAACTCTATGACGGCAATGCCTCAGCCTCCCTCACCGGCACGCTCGCCGGAGTGTTGAGCGGCGATACGGTGACGCTGACGCTGACGGGCAACTTCGGTGACCCGACACCGGGGACCGGCAAACCCGTTACCTCCACCAGCACCATCGACGTGCCCTCGCAGGCCAACTACTCCCTGACACAGCCGACCGGCCTGACGGCGGACATTGTGGCGTTCACCTGGACCAACTCTGCGGGCGGCGACTGGGGCACGGCCACGAACTGGCTGGACAGGCTCGTCGGCGACGGGGTCGGGACCACCAGCTTTTTCTCGACGCTGGACATCACGACGGACACGACCGTGCATCTGGAATCACCCAAGACAGGCGGGACATTGATCTTTGGCGATACGGATACTGGCACCGCCGCCGGCTGGCTGCTGGATAACAGTGGCTCGCCCGACAACACCCTGACCCTCGCCGGCACCACGCCCACCATCACGGTCAATGCTTTGGCCGGCGGCAAAGCCGTCACCATCGGCACGGTCGTTGCGGGAACATCCGGTCTAACCAAGAACGGCGCGGGCAACCTGATCCTTGCCGCTGCCAACACCTACAGCGGTGCCACCACCGTCAGAGCGGGCACGCTGGATGTTGCGGCGGGCGGGGTGATTGATAACGCCGGCCCCATCAATGCCGTCGGCGGGGGTGCGTTGAATATTTCCGGCACGATCAACGTCACCAACGGCGTATTGGCGGTCGGCTCGAGCACCGCAGGCACCGGCACGATGAACATCCTGCCCGGTGCCGTGGTCAATGTGGTCAACGGGGCACAGGCATCCAATGTGTATGTGGGTGGCAAAATCAACAATGGTGGCAGCATCGGGTTGGGAGTTTTAAACATCAGCGGCACCTTGAATGTTCCCGCGGGCAGCTACGCAGGCGTCAGTGGCGACGGGACCGCGATCTGGCTCAATCCTTATGGCCGAAGCGGCAACAGCACCCTCAATCTCAACAGCGGCGGTTTACTCAACACCGCGCGGCCGGTTGACGAAGGTGCCGCAGTCAATGGCTCGATTTTCAATTTCGACGGCGGCACGTTGAAGTCCACTTACACGGGCGACTCCATCCTTCATCATTCCATTTACAACGTGCGCAATGGTGGGGCTATCATCGATTCCGCTGACACCAACATCAGCCTTTCCTTCCCACTGCTGCATTCGTCGATCGGGGGCGACCATGCCGTGGACGGCGGGCTGACCAAGACCGGCAACGGCACGCTGACCCTGAG
>CAIQXC010000616.1 GCA_903875675.1 Akkermansiaceae bacterium | reverse complement strand
GGTCACTGCGGTGAATGTGCTCGGCATCAAAGCCACGGGCCTGTAGGCGGGCGATGCCCTCGCGGCAGATGTCCACGGTTTCGTCGGTGGAGTCATCTAGCAATTGAATCTGGATTTTTTCCTGCGGATAATCAAGGGCAGCGACCGAATTGAGGAGGCGATCGACGACGTGCATTTCATTGAAGACGGGGAGCTGGATGGTGACCAGCGGCAGGTCGGAGAAGAGATTGAGCGGTTGAGGGCGCTTGCGGGCGTGCTTCAAATAGAGGAAAACGATGGTCAAGCGGTGCGAGCCGTAGCCGGCCAGTCCGATTAAGACCATGATGTAGCAAAAATACCAAAGGGGGGAAGACCAGTCCATGAAAGTGGGGGGAGGGGTGATTGGGACGCGCGGACTCGTCCGCAGCCTGACAGCCATCCACGGAACCCAAAGTGCAATTGGGCAGGTGATGACACGAAAGAGCGTGGGCGAACCGCAGACGAGAGCAGAAACGACGATGCGAGTCAAGCGCCGATTATTCGTCGTCGTGCACTGGGGTTGATGCGTTAGGGGCAAGGTGAAAAATTCTTGTTTGCATTGAGGCGTTGGTCTGGGACAGGCTGCTTGCATGGCGAAGGCGAAAGACGAAAACCGGGTATCTATCAAAGTGTTCCTGTATGGAATTCAACCGCAGATTTGGCGGCGCTTCACCATTGGCATGGAAGTGACGTTTCTGGCGCTTAGCGACGCGATTCAGGCGGCGATGGGCTGGGACAACAAGCATCCGCATGAGTTTCGTCACGGCAAGGGCAAGCGCCTCGTCGATGTGATTGGCCCGGTTGGATTGGAAGACCAGACGGTGGGTGAGTTCCAGGACGAATCGCTGCTGACGGTGGCTGAGTATCTCGGCCGCAAAAAGCTGCCCATCCGCATCCTCTACCGATACGACTTCGCCGATGAATGGATTCACGAAATCGTGTTTGAGAAACGCTTGCCCGGCAGCGGCCCGCCGGAAATGTTGGACGGAGCACGGGCCTGTCCACCGGAAGATTTCAGTGGTGCGTTTGCATACATGCGGGCTCTCCACGGCGATGCCGAATGGATGAACCCGGGCTACGATCCGGAAGCATTCGATCCCAAAACCGTGGATTTCACCCCCAAAAAGGCCCGTCCGCGCCGTTGAGGGTGAATTGGCAACCGATCCCCCGGAGGTGCCGTCGGCGGCCTTGAGGTGCCACCACGCCGCGAGACGCGGCGTCCACGGCCTGCGGCTGGGAAGCCGCAGCCACGTGGCGTAGCTGCTGCGTCTCGCGGCAGGCCGTGACAGCGTGCCTCCGGCCGCTGTGCCCATCCAACGCGAATTTTGAGTGCGCATAGCCCGGCGCATTCTGGATTTGTTGATCTCCGGTTATGGGACTAACAAAATCATCGTACTCGCCGGAGACAGCGCCGGAACCGGTGAATTCGCCGGCGGCATCACCAATCCTCATTGCATGGTGACAGATTGACAGATCAATAGCGAAGGATTGACGGGGAGCGTCGGCGTCCCGCCGGCTGGGCTTGGCATCTTGCCGAACCCCGTGATCCAACGCGCAGCGAAGGGCTCACGAAAAGTAAAGCTCAGCCGTTGCATGGTGACCGATAAATTGGAGCATTTCATGGTGACAGATCAATAGCGAAGGATTGACGGGGAGCGCCGGCGTCCCGCCGGCTGGGTTTGGCATCTTGCCGAACCCCGTGATCCAACGCGCAGCGAAGGGCTCACGAAAAGTAAAAGCTCAGCCGTTGCATGGTGACCGATAAATTGGAGTACGCTTTCCAGCATCTTCAGGTGTCTCGCCATGGGCCAAT
>CAIQXC010000615.1 GCA_903875675.1 Akkermansiaceae bacterium | reverse complement strand
CGGTCATTGCCTTTGCCAGTCCCGACCTGCCACCGGCATCGCAGCGGCGGCAGGAGGCGGGATATTTGCGTCGGACCTGAGCGAGAGCAGATGTAAAATCCCGGCATGCGGGGTTGCTACAAAGACGGGACGCTGCTAGTGTGCCGCTCTTTCCACGTCATGAAACACTTGCTCCCCTGCTTGCTCACCGCCCTGTTGCCTTGGGCCGCCTCTGCGGAACCTGCCAGGCCCTATGTGAATGACAAGAAAGCGCCTGAAAACCGCCAAGACCTGGATGCCATCCAGCACGCGCTCACCCAGGTCTTGCCCGGCGCCCGCAGTGCCACCGTGTGCATCGAACTCGGCGAGGGCAGCGGCAGTGGGGTCATCGTCTCCGAGGACGGCCTGGTCCTCACCGCCGCCCACGTCGCCAGTGGCGTCAATAAGGACCTCACCGTCGTGCTCGAAGACGGCCGCAAGCTCAAGGCCGTGTCTCTCGGGGTCGTCGCCGATACCGATGCTGCCATGGTGCGCATCACCGAAAAGGAAAAATTTCCCTATGTGGAACTGGATCGCAAGGATACGACGCGGCTGGGCGACTGGGTATTTGCGCTCGGGCATTCCGGCGGATTCGACAAAGAGCGCGGCTCGGTCGTGCGGCTCGGTCGGCTGGTGCGCATGGCCGAAAGCACGATTCAATCCGACTGCACCCTCATTGGAGGAGATTCCGGAGGTCCCCTATTTAACTTGCAAGGGCAGTTGATAGGAATCCACTCACGCGTCGGTGTTTGGATGGGGATTGACATGCATGTGCCCATCCAGGTTTTTATAAAAAATTGGGATGGTCTGCTCAAGGCTGAGTTCATCGGTGAGGGGCCGTTTGTGAAGAAAGCCGAAAAGGGCAAGGGCTTCCTTGGATTGGCCACCGAAGCCCGCAGCGAAGGTGGCCTGAAGGTCACCAAGGTGGGCAAGGACACGCCGGCGGCGAAGGCGGATTTCAAGGAAGACGACGTGCTGCTCAAGCTCAATGGCAGCGAACTCAAGACCCGGGAGCAGCTGCAAGAGGCGCTCAAGGAAATGGCCGAAGGGGACCCCTTGGAATTCGAGGTCCTACGCGCCGACAAACCCCTCACCATCAAACTGAAACTCGGTGCACGCTAAACTCATCATCCCCGCCATCGTCATCGCCCTCGTGGCCAACGCCCCGGCCGACCAAAGCCTCGAAACCGCCTTCCGCACCACAGGCCCCACCGTCCTGGCGGCCTTCGATGCCCAACGGCAAATCATCCAGAAATGCAGCGCCATCATCTATGACGGCCGCTCAGAGGCCGTCTGCGGAGTTGTCATTTCCCCCACCGGTCATATCCTAACTAAAGCAAGCGAGCTCAAGACCATCAAAAAGCTCGCGGTGACCGTCGATGAGAAAAAATATGCTGAAGCCAAGATTCTGGCCATCGATGACCAGTGGGATGTGGCCCTGATCAAGGTTGATGCCAGTGACCTGACCCCGGTGACCTACGCACCGACGAGTGCGGTGGGGCAAGGCACCTGGGTGGTGGCCAACGGCACCACCACCCGCACCCATCGGCGGGTGCTCGCCGGAATCATCAGCGCAAAGATCCGCGAAATCCCCACATCCGGAGGCGCTGCCCTCGGCGTGAAACTCAAGCCCGATGCCAAGGAACTGGCCCAGCGGGGCGAAAGCCTGATCCGCCATTCCAGCAACCACTACCTCACCACCGTGTGGATTGCTTTCCGGGCTAAACAGCGCCGTTTTGATGATTTCGAAGGCCTGCTAGACGACAGCATGATTAAGCCTGTGCAGCGGGCAATCATTGAACTCAGCGACGAACAGGATCAACCGGACCTGTTGCCCGGCTGAACGGTTTGGCCCCCATCCAGCGGCAGGGGCCTGGCTGGCG
>CAIQXC010000614.1 GCA_903875675.1 Akkermansiaceae bacterium | reverse complement strand
CGACCCAGGGCCGCGGAAAACTCGAAAAGAACCACCGGCGAGTCCTCCCCCTCAAGAGCGTCCTGGTTTACCCTCTCCAAAAGAACTTCCGCGCCATCCTCGCCCCCTGAGCCCTGACCCAAAGGGGCACCGAATATTTACCCTCGTTTAGTCTGTAGTATGACAACAGCCCGGCACGGAAAAACTCCGAATTTTTTTGTCCTCTTTTGCCCGCCATGTTCCCATGATCATACAGGACATGGAAACGTCAGCCGCATCCGATTCCGAATTGCTCGCCGCTTGGGTCGCGCATCGCCGCGAATCGGCATTTGGTTCGCTTGTCGCCCGTTACGCCGCACTTGTCCACATGGCGGCGAAACGGACCTGTGGCGATGACACCCTGGCAGCGGACGCCTCGCAACTCGTCTTCATCCTGCTCGCCCAAAAAGCGAAAGCGCTCACCACCCACCCGACACTCGCCGGCTGGCTGCACGTCACCGCCGTCATGAAAACCCGGGATCTGATCGATAAAGCGCAGCGCGAATCCCGCAAGCGCAGCCATTTCAGCGCCGCCATGGAAACCCGCACGCATTCCCAAACCACTGACGCATGGCTAGAGATGCTGCCAGTGCTTGACGAGGCACTCGCAGCGCTTTCCGCCAAGGACCGCGAAGCCCTGTTGCTGCGTTTCTACCGATCCCTCAGCGTCCGCGAAATCGCCGAAACCCTCGGCATCGCCACCGCCGCCGCACAAAAACGCATCGACCGCGCCACGGAACGGCTGCGCGGGAAACTCACCCGCCGTGGCTGTCAGGTCGGCGGCTCGCTCTCCGCCGCGCTGCTCGCCGGCTTCGCAGCAGATGCCGACGCCGCCGCGCTCCCGGTTTCTCTGCTCACCTCCAAGGCGATCGCAGCGGGGGCCGTCAGCTCTTTCAGCCTGACTGCCATCATCACCTCCATTGCCACTCTCATGAAATCCACCCCATTGATCCCGCCTCTCATCGCTTTGATAGTCGCCGGAGCCTGGACCGGCACGAAGTATCAGTCTCTCTCAGCCGTGGAAGCGAGCAACGGGCACATGCGTGAAGAAATCGCCGCTGTACGCCCGCCCAAAACCGCCGAACCTGTCAAACTAACGAAAGATGACGGGCCGATCGATTGGAAGAGACTCGCCGCCGAGGATGCGTACGGACCCGAGACGCGGCGTTTCGTCAAGCGGCTGGAATCGATGACCCGGGAGGAAATGATAGACGCCTTTGACCGGATCGCTAAGCTTGATTGCTCCAAGGAACGCCGGAGCACGCTGGAATCAAGCGTGGTGAAACCGCTGATGCAGATGGATCCCGAGTGGGTATTGAACTACTTCGCGGAACGGCTGCGGGACAACTCGGAACAGCAGCGGCTGTTGCTTGGGGGTGCCTTCGAGCTATGGGCGAGGAAAGATCTGGGAAAAGCCACCGCTTGGTTCGACTCGCAGATCACTGAGGTATTCAAAGCCACGCGGGAGTTGCGCCTTTATGACGGAGACCAGCTTGTGAAGACTTACCATGTTGCACTCGGAACCAATCCTTTACCGGCAAAAGAGCGTCAGGGCGACAGAGCCACGCCAGAAGGTTCGTATTTCATCTGCCACAAGAACCCGCAGAGTCAGTATCATCTTTCTCTGGCCATCAGTTATCCCGGTCCTACAGATGCCAAACGCGGACTGAAGGCCAATCTAATCTCGAAGCAGGAATACAATGCCATTCTAAAGGCAAATGCAGACCGCAAAACACCGCCATGGAACACCAAGCTAGGTGGGGAGGTCTTCGTGCACGGCAACGGTTCCTCACCGGACTGGACATGGGGATGTGTGGCACTAGACGATCCTGATATTGAAGAGCTGTATCGACTGGTTCCTGTTAAGACGCAGATTACGATTCACCCATGAGACCAAAATCGTCCAACAATCCATGGCTGGACAACCGGCGTTTATCTCTTGATTTCTCATGACAAATCCCTATCAATTACAGCCGGTGCCAGCACATCGGCGTTGGGTGGAAGAAATACGCTTGCGGAACGCGCGGGATGACGTACGCTTCCCGCGTGAAGACAATTACAGCCACCTCCGCTCGCTCTGACCTTTATCGGGTCATAGATGCCGCCGTTTCCGACCACGAGCCAATCCACATTACCGGGAAGCGGGGCAATGCCGTTTTAGTGGCCGAGGCGGATTGGAGAGCCATTCAAGAGACTTTGTACTTGGTCAGCATTCCTGGAATGAGAGAGTCGATCCGCCAAGGGATGGAGGAACAGGTCGCGAACTGTAGCCGGGAGATTGACTTGTGAGCTACGAACTGGTCTACACCAATCAGGCGAGGAAGGACGCGAAGAGGCTCAAAGGCAGTCCACTGGCAAAGAAGGCCAGAGAGTTGCTTGATGTCATCAGTGAGAATCCACTCGCGGATCCGCCGCCATTCGAGGCGCTTATAGGAGATCTCAAGGGAGCTATTTCTCGGCGCATCAATCTCCAACATCGCCTAGTTTATCAAGTTTACGAAGATCAGCGGGTTGTCAAGGTCATCAGACTCTGGACACACTATGAATAGACACCCAACAATCGCCGCTGCCGACCGGCTTCAGCTCCACAGTTTCACACCAACCACACCCCAATCGCCCGGCGGCTAGGCTAGGCGTTGGGCCGAGATCATGATCGATGAATCTCACGGTCATCATTCACCAGGGCAACCAGGCGCTCGACGTGCGCCATCGTTAGTTCATTCGGCCCGAGCCTGACCACCCGCCAACCGGCGAGCGCGGCCTCCAGGTATTTTTCCAGGTCGGCGGCGAAACCTGCCCCGCGGTTGTGGCGGCCGTTCACGTAGATGCCGCCCTCGATCTCGATCAGGGGCCGGCTCGGCAGGTGGGCGAAGTCGGCCCGCCACTTCCTAACGG
>CAIQXC010000613.1 GCA_903875675.1 Akkermansiaceae bacterium | reverse complement strand
GACCCGCAGCCGTACCAGTTGCTCGCCCGCTATCTGGTAGCCGGTTGGAGCGCGGTGTCCGGCAA
Organism: Akkermansiaceae bacterium; assembly: GCA_903875675.1. GTDB lineage: Bacteria > Verrucomicrobiota > Verrucomicrobiia > Verrucomicrobiales > Akkermansiaceae > Luteolibacter. The sequence goes on along the minus strand of CAIQXC010000613.1, from coordinate 10,888 downwards.
ATTCGATCCCATCCCCAACCGCAAGACCGATACCAACAACCACGGCGGATTTTCCTTCGATAACATCGGCATGAACTACGATTACCCGCTGGCGTCCTATCAGCGCCGCAGCGAAATCATCCACGAACACACGACCTATCAACAAGGCCTGTTATGGTTCCTCGCCAACGACGCGCAGGTGCCCGCCTCCATCCGCGCCAAGATGGCTAAATGGGGTCTGGCCAAGGACGAATTCACCGACAATGGCAATTGGCCCTACCAAATTTATGTGCGCGAGGCCCGGCGCATGGTCGCCGACTTTGTGGTGAGCGAGGGCCACTTGACGCTCGCCAAAGCGACGCCACGGCCAGTGGGTATGGGTTCCTATAACATGGACTCACACAACGTCCAGCGTTACGCCGACGCCCAGGGCAACGCCCGCAACGAGGGCGATGTTGAGGTCGGCTTGAAGAACCCCTATCCGGTGGATTACCTATCCATCGTGCCGCGGCGCGGCGAGTGCCCCAACCTGCTCGTTCCAGTGTGCGTCTCCGCCAGCCACATCGCCTATGGCTCGATCCGCATGGAGCCAGTGTTTATGATTCTAGGGCAAAGCGCCGCCACCGCCGCCGCTCTGGCCATCGACGCCTCCTGCGCGGTGCAGGACCTGCCCTATCCCGCCTTGCGCCAACGGTTGCTGGCAGATGGGCAGGTGCTCGAGTGCCGCCCGGGTGTCCGGTGAGGTGGATGGAACCATCGCTGAATGAATGTGCGCCAGGGCGGATTTTTCCCTAGCTGCGATGTCGGCTCATCGCTAGCGTCAGGTCGGAAACGGCAGTCCGTGCCGCCCATCCCACCCCTAACGCCCCCCCCCAAATGACCACAAAACGTCCAATTCAACGCTTGATCTATCCAGTGCTCGCCGCCCTGCTCGCCGCCAGTTGCGCCCCGGTCATGCCCGTTAAACGGGTCGGCATGGTCACCCAGTTGCGCTCTGACAAAGTAGCGGAGTACCAGCAGTTGCATGCCGACTCGAATGCCGGCGTGCGTGACCTGCTGAACAAATATCACATGCGCAATTTCTCGATCTACCTGCAAAAGATTGACGGCAAGTGGTATGAGTTCGGCTACTACGAATACACTGGCAGTCACTTTGAGGAGGACATGGCGACCATGGCCAAGGAACCGCGAACCATCGAGTGGCTCAAAAAATGTGATCCCTTGCAGAACCCCCTTCCGGGTGCCAAAGGTTGGACCAATATGTCCCGAGTGTATTTCAATCCGTGAGCACATTAGGCCTTGCCTTGAATATCACCAATGAACATTGACAGGGCTGGTGGCGGCACTCACGCTAACGAGCGGCCGTCAGCATGGCGGCCGCCTATAGCCACCGATGAATCATGAATGACCCAAAGACACTGCGTTTTTTGTCCGCCGCGGATGTGCGGCGTGCTCTGCCAATGAGTGAAGCCGTGGAGGTGATGAAATGCGCCTTCCAGGAATTGTCAGAAAATCGGGCGGTCGTGCCGCTGCGTACTCATGTGACGATGCCCGAGCATCAGGGCGGGGTGCTGGTCATGCCGGCCCATAGCCCTGACTCCGCACGCTTCAGTTTGAAGGTCATCAGTCTGTTTGAGAACAACCCGGCGCTCAACCTGCCATTTATCCAGGCCATGGTCATGCTGTTTGATGCCACTAACGGCACACCCTTGGCCATCATGGAAGGCACCTCCCTGACCGCTATTCGATCGGGTGCCGCGTCCGGTGCCGCCACCGATTTGTTAGCCAAAGTCAATTCCAGCAAGGTCGCTATTTTTGGTGCCGGCCTGCAAGCCCGCACGCAGCTGGAGGCGATGTGTGCGGTTCGCCCCATCCGGACCGCGAGTGTTTTCGACCAAGACCCGCAGAGGGCCGCAGCCTTTGCTCGGGACGCCAGTGCTGAGCTGGGCATTTGCGTCACAGTGGCACCCACTTCTGCTGAGGCCCTCGCAGGTGCCGACGTCATTTGCACAGCCACCACCTCGGCCACGCCGGTGTTTGCCGACGACGAGGTGGCCAGCGGCAGCCACATCAATGCCATCGGCTCGTACAAGCCGCACATGCGGGAAATTCCCCCTCTAACTGTGGCCCGGGCCTATGTCGTCGTGGATCAGTTAGATGCAGCGTGGGCCGAGGCTGGGGACCTGATCATGCCGATGCAAGCCGGTCTGATTCATTCCGGCCACGTGCGGGCCGAGCTGGGAGAACTCGTCGCCGGCACCAAGCCCGGCCGCAGCGATGAGCAGATGCTGACGTTTTTCAAATCGGTGGGCATCGCCATCCAAGACTTGGCTGCGGCCACTTGCGCACTGGCCAATGCCGAGAAGCTTGGGCTGGGCACCGAGGTGAAGCTGTAGCGCAGGTGGGTTTCGCCGTTATTTCCGCACCAGGCCGAGGGGCAGGACGGTTTCGCCGGCCAGTTCGTTGAGGACCTGGGCGAGGCCGGTGTAGATGGCGGAGAGTCCGCAGAAGATGCCTTCAAAGCCGGTGAAGTGTTTGAAGGCGGGGCCAGCCGCGCTGATGTCGCCGTAGGCTAACAGAAAGAATAGAATCGTTAGCGAGAGAAACACAACCTGCAGGGCTCGGCTGAGGTGCAGGGTGCCGAGGAACATGACGGCAGTGAACAGCCCCCATACCGCCAGGAATGCGGCTTTGCCGGTTTCGTCGGTGGGGCTGGCCAGTCCCATTTTTGGCAGGACGATCAAGCCGACGAGGGTGAGCCAGAACATGCCGTATGATATGAAGGCGGTGGTGGCGAAGGTGTTGCCTTTTTTCCATTCCATGATGCCAGCGATCACTTGGGCGCAGCCGCCATAGAAAATCCCCATGGCCAGGATCATGCTGTTGAGTTCGTAATAGCCGGCATTGTGCAGGTTGAGCAGCACGGTGGTCATGCCGAAGGCGAGGAGTCCGAGGGGGGCTGGATTGGCGGTGCAGTCCTTGATCTGGGTGAGGGTGGCTTGTGACATGGGATGTATTTTGGTTGGGTTTTCTGGCAAATCGGGCGGCACTCTCACTGAAATTCCTCCTCAGGTCAAGGCAGCGGGCCGAATTTCTTTCTGAATTTTCGAGTCATTTGAGGGATGTGATTTCGGGTAAAATGGACATAGAAACGGTGCCTGCCGCGCATTTCTACCACTCATTGCACGGAAGTCCGCCCGTGCAACTCCGGCTCTTGGCTCCGATTGCCTTTGCGGGACGGGCAAAAGTTGCTTAGGCTCGCCGCGCTTTGATTGAAGTGAGTTTTCAACGAGGGCTGTATTTGCCTGAGCTCGACCTGTGGCTGGATCCACTGGATGCAAAGCCACGGGCATTCGTATCCCATGCCCACTCGGATCATGTGGCACGGCACGAATCAGCGCTGTGTTCGGAGGTGACTGCGGGACTGTTGCGTCGGCGCTTCCGAATGGGCGAGGGCCAGCTCGAAGCGGTGGGATTTCATTTGCCGAGGGAGCGTGATGGCTATCGGATGCGGCTGCTGCCGGCCGGTCATATTGCGGGCTCGGCGATGTTGCACGTCACCCGGCTGAAGGATCAGGCGAGCTTACTCTATACCGGCGATTTCAAATTGCGCCGCAGCCGCACCGCCGAACCTGTGGCATTTCTAACCGCCGACACGCTGGTCATGGAAACCACCTTCGGCTTGCCAATGTTCGTCTTGCCCAGCCCGATGGAGGTGGAATCCGCCGTGTTGCGCTTCGTCCATGATACCATCGCCGATGGCGAAACGCCCGTGCTTTGCGCCTATGCTCTCGGCAAGGCGCAGGAGGCCCTCGCCCTGCTCGCCGAACATGGCATTCCCACTCTCCAACATCCGGCCGTGGCGGCCATGACCCAAGCGTGCCGCGAGTTGGGCGTGGATTTGCCCGAGCCGGTCCCCTTCGAGGGCTGCGCCTTGCCCGGGCAGGTGGTCGTCATCCCGCCCAGCGCCCTGCGCGGAAAATCGCTCAAGGGCTTGTCAGGCAAACGCAGTGCCATGCTTACCGGTTGGGCGCTGCAGGCGGCAGCGAAGTACCGTTACCGGGTCGATGAAGTCATTGCGTTTTCCGACCATGCGGACCACCCTGGGTTGATGGAATGCGTGCGGCGTGTGCGGCCGAGGCGGGTACTCACGGTGCATGGCTTTGCCCGGGAGTTTGCCGCCGAACTGCGTGCCAAGGGGTTCGATGCTTGGTGCGCCATGGGCGATGACCAACTCGAACTTTCCATCGCGCCAGCCACCCAGCGACCACGCGGCGGCAATGTGCCACGCCAATCCAGGCCGATTTGCGCCCTGGCGGATTTCAGCGACCTCTGCCATTTACTGGGTGAAACGAGCAGCCGGGTGGCCCAAACCGGGTTCATTGTGAGCTATCTGCGCAGCCTGACCGGTGATCCCGAGCTGCGTCTCGCCGTCCAGTGGCTCACCGGCGAGGCCTTGCCGTCGCACCATGGCGAACGCGGATTGCACGAGGGCCGTCTGACAATCCGCCACGCCCTGCTCGCCTTGCCCGGTACCCGCGCCGAGCGATATCACGAGTTATTGCTATCTAACGACGATGTGGCCCGCTGCGCCCGTCTCATGCTTCAGGAATTGGCGCTCAAGCCCGAAGCGTTGGATCTAGCCGGGTTGGAGGCGTTTTTCCTAACATTGGCACAAACCCCTGCACCGCTCGAGCGCATCAGCCTGTTGGCTGCCCGCTTGGTTACCCTTCATCCCACCGAAAGCGAAACCGTGGTTAGGCTTCTGAGTGGTGATCCCGGACGCCGCTTGGATCTTGCGGTCATCGAGGAGGCCATCGCCGCCGCGTTTACGGCCTCACCAAGCGCCGTGCGTCACGCCCACCGGCTGAGTGGCGATTTGCCGGGAACCGCTCAACTCGCCCGCCACGCCCGTCTGGATGCAGCCCCCGTCACTGACTCAAAAAGCCAGGATTGACATCGAGGAGACCTCGACTACGGAACTCGCCCCCCTCTGCACATCTCACCAAAAATTTCCGAAAGACCCCCTGACCACGGCGCGTAAGTTGGGCAGCCGTGATCTATTTGTCAGAACGAAGGCAAACCATGTCGGCAAATTCCAAACTAATTACTATATGATGACCCATTCCAAATCCATCTGGCTGCTGTTGGCCGCCTCTGTCGCAGTCCAAGCGGCCCCACCAGTGACGGTATCGGTGGGCAAGCCGGGCAATGCGGCGGACTCCACGGGCTATGGCGCGGTGCCCTACGAATACAAAATCGGCAAATTCGAGGTGACCAACGAAGAGTATTGTGCCTTTCTCAACGCCGTCGCAAAAAGCGACTCCTACGAACTCTACGACGGCCGCATGGGCGCTCAATACGGCGGCATCCTCCGCAGCGGCGAAGCCGGTAGCTTCACCTATAGCTTGAAAGATGCCATGGGCAAAAAACCCGTCAACTACGTCACCTGGCTCTCCTGCGTTCGTTACGCCAACTGGTTGAGCAACGGCGGCGGCATCAGCGCTGATACCGAGAGCGGCAGCTACACGATCAAGTGGGGCCAAGTGACCCCGCCAAATCACGCCGCGCTGGCCGTCGGCAAAACCTTGAAATGGGCCATTACCACCGAAAACGAGTGGTATAAAGCCGCCTATTTCGACGCCGAAAAACCCGGAGGTCCCGGCTATTGGCCCTACGCGGTGAAAGGTGGTAGCGCCCCAGCCTGCAACCTGAACAGCGACACACCCACCGATGTCGGCAGTTTCAAGGCAGCACCCAGTCCATGGGGCACGTTTGACCAAGACGGCAACGTCTGGGAATACAACGAAACCATGACGGGTGATAAGGTCGGTCTGCGTGGCGGATCATTCTACATGCACGACAAAGATGCCTACCTCCTCGCCACAACCCGCTATGACGTGGATGGTGGCAAATGGCCTAACTATGGCTTCCGAGTCGTCGCCCTGGGCTCCGGCAAAGCCGAGCCAGTCAAACCCGCTAAACCCGCCAAATAACCCGCAGCATGGCCTGCATGTAACCGCAAATAGGCCCTCGGTTTCCGCGCTGCGCGTCCTTGCGACACGGAAACCAACCTCCAACTCCCTCCCCTCCACCCCATGAAACATGCCTCCGCTTGGCTAACCGCCATCCTCACCGCAACCGCCCTGCACTCATCCATGGGTGCTGAGGTCCACTCGGCCCTTGAAACCGCCTTCGCACCCGACGGAAAAATTCTCGCCGTCACGGATGCCACCAGCCCGGCGGTGGTCCTCATTGACCCGGCCAACAACACCGTCTTGCGCACGGTCAAACTCAGTGGCGCTCCCGCAGGCCTCGCTTGGGCACCTGATGGAAAACACCTCTTCGCCTCGGAAACCGGTGCCAGCAGCATCGCCGAAATCGATCCCGCCAGCGGTGCCGTCTCCCGTCGCCTAACCACCGGCCGCTACCCCCGCGGACTCGCCATGGCCCCCCGCCACAAGTTCCTGCTGGCCACCGATTGGGGCTTGGACAAACTCACCGTCATCGACGTCGTCTCCGGCACCACCAAGGCCAACATCACCGTCGGCCGCCAACCCACCGCTGTGGCCGTCACCCCGGACGAGTCCCTTGCTCTCGTTAGCAACCTCATCCCGGATACCGCCGCCGTCGCCCCAGACACCGCCACCCAAGTGTCTGTGATCGACCTCCAAACCCTCCAAGCTAAACCCCCAATCCGCTTGCCCCTCGGCGCAACCAACACCCGCGGCATCGCCATCAGCGGGGACGGCCACACCGCTTATGTCGTCCACACGCTCGGCCGCTTTAACCTGCCAACCACCCAACTCGACCGCGGCTGGGTCAATACCAATGCCATGACGATCATCGACGTGGTTGCCAGCAAAATCGTCGCCACCGTCCTTCTGGACCAGGTGATGGACGGAGCCGCCGACCCCTGGGGCATCGCTCTGGACCCCTCTGGCATGCGTTTGTTCATCACCCTATCCGGCGTCCATCAACTCGCCCTTATCGACCTCGAACGACTCCCGGAAATCCTCAAGGAAACCCCCGAATTGCTCGTCAATGACCTCGCCGCCTTGTACCGCCATAACCTCATCCGCCGCATCGACCTACCGGCCAAAGGCCCCCGCGGCCTCGCCGTGGCACCCGACGGCAAGCGCGTAGCCAGCGCCGCGTATTTCACGGGCGACGTCGTCCTAACCGACATGAACGGTGCCGCCCCGGTTGCCGTAGCACTCGGTGTGCAGCCTCAGCCCGATCTAGCGCGCCAAGGCGAAGCGCTCTTCCACGATGCGGGCCGCTGCTTCCAGCGCTGGCTCAGTTGCGCGTCCTGCCATCCTGACGCGCGGGCCGACGGCCTCAACTGGGATTTGCTCAACGACGGTCTGGGCAATCCCAAAAACGCCCGCTCGCTCGTCTTCAGCGACCGGACCCCGCCACTCATGTCCCACGGTGCCCGCGACGATTTGCCAGCCTGTGTGCGTGCCGGCTTCGTCCACATTCTTTTCACTGAGCCGAAAAACGAGGACGTGCAAGCCGTGTATTCCTATCTGAAAGGTCTGCAACCGGTGGTGAGTCCTTACCGGAAACCGGACGGGTCCCTCACCGATGCGGCTCTGCGCGGTGAAAAACTCTACAACGACCCCCAAATCGCTTGCGCCAAATGCCACCCAGGCCCCCTGCTCACCAACCTCCAAATGTACGATGTCGGCACCAGCCGCCCCTTCGACCAAGGGGCTCTCAGGTTCGACACCACCTCCCTGACCGAATTGTGGCGCACCCCTCCGTACCTCCACGACGGCAGTGCTGTGACCATCCGCGAGGTGCTCGTCGAGCAAAATACCAAAGACAAACACGGCGTCACCTCAAAGCTGACTCCCGCCCAGCTCGACGACCTCACCGCTTACCTGCAATCGCTCTAAGAATATCCAACAGCTTGTAGCGGCGGGCCGAAGACCACCGCAATTCGCATCATCTGAAGCCCTGTAGCGGCAGTCTGTGACCGTCGCTGCGCCAGAGGTGCTTTCGCACATCGGCACTCATAGAGCGCCGCTACAATTCTTCTCAATTGCCTTACGAGATATATTTTTGCGCCGATGCTAACACCCTTCCTTGTTTGAACAGATGCACCGGGTAGGATGCCCGGGCCACCGGTGGCGGGGGCACCATGCCCGCCGCCAACATCCAACCATTCCTATGCAAATCAACCCATCATGCCCACCGCGCCTCCTGGCAACCGCCCTGGCGCTGACCGTCGGTTTGAATATGGCCTCCGCCGACGTCCGCAGCGACGTGCTGGGCCATGCCCCGGCACTCAAGGAGATTGTCTTCGCCGTTCGAAAAAACAATCCCAGCGACGGCCATTGGTATGCCAACTTTAGCTACTACGGCCCCAATGAAAACCGTGCCACCTACCTCCCTGGTGGCCGACTTTGCAAACTCAATGTGGTTAGCGGACAAGTCACTAACCTGATCGACGATCCGCTCGGCGGCATCCGCGATCCGGTCCTTAACGCCGATGCCAGCCGCATCCTCTTTGCATGGCGCAAGGGTTCCGATCCGCACTATCACCTCCATGAGTGTCGGCTCGACGGCTCAGACGTGCACCAGCTCACCGACGGCCCGTGGGATGACTTCGAACCAAGCCAACTGCCAGACGGCGGCATCGTGTTTGTCTCCAGCCGCTGCAAACGCTGGGTCAATTGCTGGCTCACCCAGGTCGCCACCCTCCACCGTTGCAACGCTGACGGTAGCAATATCGAGCTCATTTCCGCCAACCTCGAACAGGAAAATACCCCCTGGCCACTTCCCGATGGCCGCATCCTCTATCAGCGCTGGGAGTACATCGACCGCTCCCAAGTCCACTATCATCACCTGTGGAGCGCCAATCCCGACGGCACCAACCAGATGATTTACTTCGGCAACCAGGCCCCGGGCATCGTCATGATCGATGCCAAGCCCATCCCGGACTCCGATCAAATCGTTAGTATATTCTCCCCTGGCCATGGCCAAATGGAACACGCCGGCCAGGTCGTTACCCTCAATCCGCGACTCGGCCCCGACGACCCCGCTGCCGTCCACGTGGTATCCGCCTCCGCTGATTTCCGCGACCCCTGGCCGCTTTCCACCGATGCATTCATCGTCGCCCGGGGTGCCGAAATTCTCGCCATGGACGGCAAGGGCGGCACCTCCCCGCTTTTTACCCTGACGGAATCCGAGCGCCAGGCCGGCTTCTGGGTGCATGAGCCACGCCCCGTCCTGCCGCGCTCATTGGGAAAGGTCATTGCCCGCCACACCGATCCCGCCCAAGCCACCGGCAAACTCATCCTCTACAATATCCTCGAAGGCCGCAATATGCAGGGCATCAAACCCGGCGAAATCCGTAAATTGCTCGTCATCGAGTCACTGCCCAAACCCATCAACTACACCGGCGGCATGGACCCCCTTACCTATGGCGGTTCCTTCACCCTCGAACGCGTGGCAGGCACCGTGCCAGTGGAACCCGACGGCTCCGCCTTCCTCGAACTGCCCGCTCGCCGCAGCTTCTTCTTCATCGCCCTCGATGAAAAAGACATGGCCGTCAAACGCATGCAAAGTTTCCTAACAGTCCAGCCGGGTGAGCTCACCAGCTGCATCGGCTGCCACGAACAACGCACTCGTACCACCCTCCCGCCGCTCCATCCCACCGCCTTGGACCGCCCGCCCAGCCAAATCACTCCAGTGCCCGGCGTTCCCGAAGTATTCGACTTCCCCCGTGACATCCAACCCATCCTAGACTCCGCCTGCGTCGCTTGCCATGACTATGACAAGACCACCCGAGGCGGCCCCTATGCCGGCAAGCTCATTCTAACAGGCGACCGTGGGCCGATGTTCAGTCATAGCTATTTCATGCTCACCATCGCAGGCCTGTTTTCCGATGGCCGCAACCAAGCCACCAGCAACCATGCCCCCCGCACCCACGGATCCTCCGCCAGCCGCTTGCTCAAGCTCATCGACGGCTCCCACTACGGTGCCACCGTCACCCCGCACCAAGCCACCATGCTGCGCCTTTGGATCGACGCCGCTGCCACCTATCCAGGCACCTATGCCGCACTAGGCACCGGCATGATCGGCGGTTACGAGGAAAATAACCAGGTCGGCACCGATGTTGACTGGCCCAGCACCCGTGGTGCCGCCCAGGTAGTGGATAGCCGCTGCCTCGCCTGCCACTCAGACAAGGGAGCCCCGCCCCTGCCGCACACTCTCTCTGACGAACGCGGCACCTCGTTCTGGCAGCCGAAGATTCCCGACCGCTCGCTCGTCACAAGCCGCCACCTCGTCTATAACCTCAGCCGCCCGCAAAAATCCATGATATTGTTAGCCCCGCTCGCCCGCGCCGCCGGCGGCTATCAACTCTGCCACAAACCCGATAACACTGCGGCAGTCTTCGCTGACACGTCCGACCCCGGCTACCAGGCGCTTCTGGCAATGGTCATTGCCGGCAAGGACCACTTGAACACCATCACCCGCTTCGACATGCCGAACTTCAAGCCCCGTCCCGCCTACATCCGCGAGATGAAACGCTACGGCGTATTGCCCACAGACCTTGCCCCCGACGCCAACGTCAATGTCTATCAGACGGACCAGCGCTACTGGGAATCCCTGTGGCACCACCCCGCAAAGTAGGCCCACTTGCTCCATCCTGAGTGACTTCAGACATCCTGATCCCGGGATAAATGGGCGTACTTGTCAGAGGATGATACTATGCGAAATATGGAGCCGGCAGGGACGCTTTGGCGTCCCGTAAAAGCCAAGATGCCGTCATCCGGTGGCGAATGCACTGAGCATCCACACAATTAGGCTCAGAACTCAGTGTTCGACCTCAAAAGCGCCACGGGGTCGAACAAACTCAAATGTTGAAATGCGAGGACTGACCCCATCGGCCGAT
>CAIQXC010000612.1 GCA_903875675.1 Akkermansiaceae bacterium | reverse complement strand
CGTTGCCCGCTTGTGTTTTGCCGGAAAAGTGTCGATTTTTGTGTGTGCCCGGCGGCCTCAGTTCTTGGGTTTCTGATTGGTGAAAACGGCGGGTTGCTGCGGTTCGTCACGGGTGTTGTGACGCCAGTGGGGCTGCATGAGTACGGCGTTGACCTGTTTGAGATCGATGGTTTTGGTGCGGTCGCGCACGGCTTCGATGAGGGCACCGACACAGAGATTCCGCACGGCCCGCAGGACGCCCTCGGAGACGCGCAGGACGAGGTGGAGGGCGTCGTCGGTGAATGTGTGGTGCGGCAGGCCGGCGTGGTCCAACTGGGCGTGGATGTATGATTCCAGGGTGTCAGGGGCGAGGGTGTCGAGACGGGCGGAGTAGGTGACGCGGCTCTTGAAGTCGCTGTTGGGGCGGAGCTGGAGGGTGGTGTTGAGGGATGGCTGTCCTAACAGGATGAGGTTGTGGTTTTTGGGGAAGTCTTCTAGCAGGAGTCGGAGTTTGTGGAGGGCTTCGACGGGCAGGAGGTGGGCGTCGTCAATGATGGGGATGATGAGTTTGCCCTTGGCGTTGAGGTTGCGAGCTTCGGCGATGAGGCGAGCCTCGCATTTGTGATCGTTGCCGGCGGTTTCGAGTTGCATGGCGTGGCAGAGCAGGCGCAGGAGGTTGTGCCAGGTGTGCAGCGAGCGGTTGATGACCGGGGTGATCCATTGTTTGGGATCGTGGCGGGTGATGGCGTTTTTGAGGATGGTCTTGCCGGTGCCGGGTTCGCCAAGGACGAGGCAGAGGCCGCCCTGGCGGTTGTGGACTTTGAGGATGTCGAAGTGGCGCTGCTGGTGCTCCATGAGGGGGGCGTCCTCATCAAGGGTGAAGGGGTCGCGGGCGAGGCCGAAGTAGGTGCGGATCATGATGGTTGTCAGTTATTGGTTATAGGTTATCAGTTATCAGTTATCAGTTATCGGTTATCAGTTATCGGATTAGAATCCGATGTCGGGGCGGCGGTCGTTGGCGACGGGGTCGAGAAGGGTGGCGTCGCCAAGGCGGATGCCGTCCTCATAGACGGCGGGGGGAAAGCCGGTGTGGCGGTGGTAGCGGATGGTGATGGTTTTGTTGCGCATGTCGCGGGGGGCTTCGTAGCGGCGGGCATTGAAGCTGAAGGTGTTGTCGATGCGGACTTTGCGGGTGTCCTCAAGCATGAAGAGTTCGGTGGAATACGGGTTGCCGGCGAGATAGCGGATGCGGTCCAGATCAAGGCCGAAGCGGTCGATGGGTTTCATGCCGAGGGTGGTGTGGATGCGGTTGTGATAGGTGGTTTCGAGCCATTCAATGAAGGCGGCGTTGAGGTCGCGCAGGGTGTGGATGTGGGAGAGGTCGCGGGTGAGGAACTCGTCGCGCACGGTGCGGAAGAAGCGTTCGATTTTGCCTTTGGCGGCCGTCGCGCACGGGGGTGTGGATGAGGACGGTGCCGAGGCGGACGCAGATGGTGGCGAATTCCTTGGCGGTGTAGTTGGAGCCGTTGTCCACATAGACGGCCTTGGGCACGCCGCGTTTGTGGAGGGCGGTTTGGAAGGTGTCGATGAGGCTGGTGGTGTCGTCGGCCGCGTGAAAGGCGCCGTGGGGGACGACGCGGGAGGCGTCGTCGATGAAGCAGATGAGATAGGTCTTGATGGGTTTGCCGCGCAGGCCGGTGTCCAGATAGGGGCCGTGGAGGGTGTCGGCCTGCCAGAGGTCGTTGGCGTGGGCTTTGGCAAAGGCGAGGCGGGCTTTGGGGCTGTGGTCGCAGAGGGGTTTGAGGAGGTCGAACTTTTTGACGATGCGACGGAAGGTGTTGGGGGCGACTTGTTCGCGGCGGATGAGGCCGCGGGACCCGGAGCAAGCGCCGCCTTGGAGGTGCCCGTGGCCGACAACCGTATCGACGCGCCGACAATGGACGCACCCCGCAGCGCGCAGGGCGACGAGGAGGCTGAGGCGCTCCATGCAGCCTGGTGCCGTGCGGCGGGTGAACTTCACGGGGCGAGTGTGGCATGCCCGGCAAATCCGGGCCGTCCCGCCGATTCCGCATTTAGCGCGTTGTCACAAGTTGGCTGTCTCAATTAGACGCAGCCACCGGCGTTCCACAGCCCTAACACGGCCCTAACGACACCGCCAAAACTACTGTTCAAGGCCGGTCTCAATAACAGAATTCAGCCCGTGGAACATTTCACACCGAAATGACGCCGTGTTTCGGGAAGGATCCACACAGTCACAATTCGGTCAATTCCACCCCAAAAACACGGCCAGAGGGTGGGCATTCACAAGTAACTCGCGAACGAGAAGACCGGCATCCGGTGTAGATTGGGCGTCAACCAAATCGATTTCTATCGAGCAATTGAGGCTGAATTCGACTTTCCACGATTTAGGGTTCTTCTTCATTTGATTCATCAGTTGGGGTCTGTTTTTATGGCATGTTGCTGGTGAAAACAACCAGACAGAAAAATCTCTCAAATAGATTGCTGAAAAGCAATTGTTTTTGGAAGAAATTACAGTTCTATGTAATATTTCAAGTTAGGGATTGTAAAGTTTTCCGACAGGTCTGCAATATTTCAAGTTAGGTAAGTAGATTTGCAGCTCGACCTCGATGCCGACTTCTTCTGGTGTATCGAGTCAGACGTAGCTGCAACACCCGGCACCTGCAGCGCCTCATCCTCGCCAGCCAGCACCGCCGTCTCGACGGAATCCACGTCCATCTCTCCGCTCGCTCCTGTCTCACCCCTGTTTCCGCCCCCTTCTTTTCCCATCCCACCACTCCCTCCTGGGCCACTCACCACTGTTTCGGTCCCGTCCACCGCTTCAGCCGACGCGCCATCCACTGGCTCGCCGCCACCGCTGTCCAGCACCGCAATGTTTACTGCGAGATCCACGCTCCCTCCATCATCATAGCCCATGGTGGCTCCATGGGCGACCTCCGTCACCTCGGATGGTTCTACAACAGCCAGTGCCTCTGTGCCGACCCCTCCCTCCACTCCATCAACACCGGACTCATAAACCATCCCTGCAAATCCAACACTACGCTTATATGGATGACGGCGGCGGCGAATATGAGAGAACCATCCGCACCGTTGCGACGCATAGCCCACTGGGCGGCAGGAGCCGCAGCGATGGGGGGGGCAAGGACGGCTGGGAGAGTTTCGGAGTCGGTGCCGGTGATGTCCACGGAGTCGTCACCAGAGTCGGAGCTATCGGAACCGGTGGAGGGGGAAACTGGGCGGGCCATAGACTTCGAGTAATAGTCGTCCTCAATATTCCAAGCGGCAAAGACGGCCTGCCACGACAGACGGACCCGGTTGTCCACGACCTGAAAGGATTGAACCAACCCCCTCGCCCACTCGGTGACGGTGCCAACCTCCGAGACGACCCCGGTGAAGGAGGCGACGGACCCAAAGGAATAGGTGACGTAGTCTCCCACAGCGAGGGAAAAGGACGTGGAACCACCCCCGGAAGTGTCAATAATGACAGTGCCGGATGCGGCAGCAGGATTGACGCCCCATGCCTTTGAGAAAGAGAAATCTGAAATATCGCCGCCGCCGAGAATCAT
>CAIQXC010000611.1 GCA_903875675.1 Akkermansiaceae bacterium | reverse complement strand
CGACCCAGGGCCGCGGAAAACTCGAAAAGAACCACCGGCGAGTCCTCCCCCTCAAGAGCGTCCTGGTTTACCCTCTCCAAAAGAACTTCCGCGCCATCCTCGCCCCCTGAGCCCTGACCCAAAGGGGCACCGAATATTTACGCTGATTGTTATTCATGGTCTTGGCCTCCAAGGATTTCGGTGGGTGTGCAGATGGTCGGTGGGACGCACCCATTGTCCCGGATCACTTGATCCAGTCTCTTGACGATTTCCGCGTTCGCTGTGCTTGCAGTTCCACGTCAAAAGATAGTGGATTCCGTGCCTAGCGGCAACTGCGATGTGACCGGCATCGGCTGCCGCCTTTTGAGGGATGACGCCGCTCTTGAGGATTTGGGCACCCAGTTTGATGGCTTCGTCGTCAATTTCCAGGATGGGTAGATTTTTGATCGCATCAATGCGCTTGGGAGTCGTCTCTTCCCGCTTCCTCAATGACCAATCCGACAAATATTTGGGGGGCCTTAGTGGCGTTGGCGACGCACTTCAATGGCGGTGGACTCGCCGCAGAAGGGGCAGCGGAACCAGCCTTGGAAGACCACGTACAGGGCCACCTGCAGGCGGTAACTGCCGAACAGGCGGCGGGCATCGCGGTGGATGGCACAAGATTTGTGGGCCATGGGGTGGCCAACGCAGAGGGGGCAGCGGGATCGGGCTGCGAAGAGCCACTGGGCAAGCATGGCAAGCACGGCGAGAGCCATGAGGGCAATGGCGAGGCGGGTCAGATCTTGGTTGCCGACAAACAGAGAGTCGCCGAGGACGGCGGCCGACCCAACAATGAGCGCCCATTTGGCTAGCAACAACAAGGCTGCAAAACGAAAGCGGAGCACTGAATACTTGTTTGGAAGGCGGTGCATTAGAAAATCGTCATTGGAGGTGGGGAGTCTGGGATCAGTTGACGCGGTCGGGGAGAGCGTGTCAGTGGACTCATGCCAACAGCCCGGACGCGTCAAGCGAGGATAACGCATCAAGTCGGCACTTGTCGTGTGGCATGAAGTGGCCACACGGATGGCCCTCACGGCGCGGGGGGCAAGACGCCTGGACCGGGGTCGGAGGTATCGAGGGAGGAGGTATCGAGTGAGGAGAGCTCCTCGGTGATGGGCAGGGGGCGGAAGGACGCTGACTGGGTATCGACGCGGAATTCGAGCTGCATCAGATCGCGGTTGGTTTCGGCCATTTGATCGCGGAGAGCGACGTTGGTTTGCTTGAGTTGCTTCATTTCATCAAGCATCGACTCGAAAAATTCTCTCTGGGCGGAGGAGGGTGGCACGTTTGAAGCCGGGGAGGCATGGTTGGTGACGGCTAGAGGGGCCGCAAGCGGGGTGGATTGCACGGGGGCGCAGGCAGCGACAAGCGGAGCTATGGGGGTGGGGTTGGGCGTGGACCAGACGGCTGGGCCAGTGAAGGTTCTGCGGAAATCCCGCATGGCGCACCAGTGCCCAAGAGCGGCAGCAGCCATTGCAGCGAGGGCACAACTGCAAATGGCCGGGATCAGTGAGCGTTTCATCGTTTGCCAGGTTGGGTGGCGGTGGTCGGAGTCGGCGACTTTGGGGCGGGATGAGGCAGGGAACTGACGAGTTGCTGGAGAAGGTCGATGGCGTTGCCGAGTTGCTTGGCGTCTTCGTCTAGCTGTTGGATGGAATTGGCCAGGATGGCGCAGACTGTTTGAGTTTGGGTGTAGCCGAGGGCGGGGTCGAAGCCGGGTTCGCTGAGGGCGAAGGTGCTGGTATCCGGCACCAAGACGTGAGGGCGAATATGGAGGGTGATGCTAGTGGCTTGGGCGAGCTCGACCTTGCGGATGAAGGGAGGGACGCTGGCGGAAGCATCAAGGCGCCAGCCGGGAGGAATGGCTGCGAGGACTTTGGCGGGAAAGGGAGCTAGCAGCTTGATGGAAGCCGGATCAATAGCCGAATCGCCGATTTGCAAGGTTTCGACTTGAACTGTTAGGCTGGCTTCAGGTTCGCTGGAAACAAGGTTGTCGGGCGCTGGCAGGGAATGGTTTGCTTCAAATGATGCGGGCGCTTCGGCTGGTTCGGCCTGCGTCGGCGCAGTGGCAGCTTTGCTGGATTTGGCATCACTGCTGCCGCTGGCGGAACCCTTGCCGAGATCCTCGACGAGCAAATGCGCAATGGGTGAGGCATGCTGGGCCAGGCCGCCCAACATGCCCAAGAGGAGAACGAACACGCATGATTTCATTTGTCGGTGGATTGGATTTGAATGGACTCGGTGGTATCAAGCCGTGGCGCTTGCTCGAAGCTCGAAGCCCGATCCTGGTTGGCGGGAAGCGACGGACTGTCGGCCCGCAGGACGGAACTGGGAATGGAGCGCTCAAGTAGGTGGTTCCACGCGGCGAATATCTGGCTCGCCTCCTCACGCAGAAGCCGTGAATTTTCCTGATAGGTTGAGAGGCGCTTGAGCAATTCGCGCGACTCGGCGACTTCAGTGTCGGTCCACGCGAGGTTGCGGGATTGATAGAGGACGGGCACGTTCAGAACGATGCGGCTGAGGTCGCCCCCCGGTGTAGTGGCTGTTAGGATATGTTGGATATGGAGATTGGTCTCCTCAAAGGAGGCTGCGGGGTCGGTGGCGGGTTGGGTGTGACGCGGGCCGGATGGGGGCGTGTGGGTGTCACCTGGCAGGTCTGCGGCATCTGGAAGCAGGCTGTCGGCGACTGGCGAGGGGTGCATTTCGGTGGCAAGTGCATGCAGAGGCGTCGTCGGCTTGGCAGCACTGGTGAGCATGGGAGTAGCAACGGCTGTTGTTAGGTAGAACTCCGGCTTGGTGATATACATGAAGCAGAAAAGGCCCGACACAGTGGTGCTGAGCAGCAGCAGCCATGGATAGGCACGGGTGGGTCTATAGGGCGTCATGGCTTGGTGGATGATGTTTTAACGCCATTTTTGGCGGCCGCCGGGGTGGTCGGAGCGATGGCTAGGGCGTGGGTGATGGTGGTATGGTCGGAAACTCCCGGGAAAGAAGTTATCGTTAGGAATTCGCGGGTGAGGCGGAGGTGGCGCAGCACGCCACCGGTCCTGCTCATCGCTTGAATGCCGGGGATGATATCAAAAGCTGTCTCGCCCTGGCGCTGGCGGCCAATCCCATCCGAGCGATAGATTTCAAACGTGCTGCTAGCTTCCTCGTTGCCATCGGTGGAGATGCGCAGGTGGATCCCATCGGTGGCTACATGAAACACGATGGGTTTGATCGGGATGGGCGTGACCTGTCCGCCAGTGACTTTAACGTGGGAGCTGAGGAGGAAACTTGCGAATGGCCGGAAGTCATCGGCACGCAGGGAGGAACCGAGGGCGAGACTGATGAGGACTGGAAGCAGGCGGATCATTCGCCAACATCCCAAAGGGAGTCCGTTGAGCTAGCGGATGGGTCGTAGGCCACCCCTGAGCCATTGTCCACCACGGGTGGAAAAACCGTTATCTTGATGTTGAGCGCTGCACCGGTCAACGAGGTGACAGTGGGCATGCTGGTGGCATTGTTTGGTAGATATGGAATGAGCAAATTATTGGTAAGGGAGGTCACCTCCACCATTGGGTTGTCAGACAGATAGAGTTTTTGGGCGGTGTAGGCGCAGCGCAGGGATTCGCTGGCGTCGCGGCCCAAGCGCCAGGCATTTATTGGGTTGCCAGAGAACATGCCGATACCGATCAAGGCGAGCAAGACCATGATAACGATGGTCATTTCCAGAAGCGTGAATGCCAGAGGCCGCAGCGAGCGCCGGGGTATGCGGAATGATTTCATTCGATTTAAAAAACATGGATGAAAATCGTCTTCGTTGGAAGATAAAAATCAGGATATTTCAATCTTTGAGCGACTCAATGGCCTCGGCGAGGATTTTGCGCAATTCTGGTTGGCTCAATAGGGTGACGAGATGCCCCATGACGTAGAAGAACGATGTGCCGGCCAGCACGATCCAGACGAGGATCCATGTGAGGGATTGGTTCTTCGGGGTGATCCAAGGGACGAACCAAGCGTTGCGATCGACGACGGAGGTGAAGAACATCAGATTGGCATCCCGGAGGCTGGCGATGAACGAATCGGCGAGTTTGGTGTTGCGGGCGATGAAGAGGTGTTTGAAGCGAACGCCCGGGACGTCGGGAAGAATATGGGCGCGGATGCCCTTGGGAATGGAGGCCGGTGCACGCAGGGTTTTGATATGAGTTTCATAAACAAAATGTTCCCGCAGCCAGCGGTCAAAGCGTGTGAGTTGCATGATGAAATTCCTAATACATAAATTCAAAAATTGATACGGGAGACTGGAAGGAGATGATTCAAAATGTTAGTTCAAGGATCTCATGTCTTGGTGTTTCTTGATTTGGCATTAGATGCCGTTTTGCATCATTCTAGGGCCCATCAGGAAGATTGGCAGGAAAGTCCCAATGTAAACAACGGCGATAATTGACACGGCAATGATAAGGACGAGAAAGCTAACTACGGCGGCGAAGCTGGCCATGTGTGTCTCTGCGTCTTCCTCATACATTTCGGTGAGCATGGTGAGTTGGTTGTCGAGCGAGGCGGATCTTTCACCGATGGAGAGCATGTGGGTGACTTGGGAATCGACTGACGTGTATTTAGCGAATGCGGTGGAAAGAGGCACCCCTGAATGTTCATACTTGTCTGCGGCGGTTTTGAGTTCATCGTGAAATGGGGTGTTCCGCACACTGTTGGCGGAGACTCGAATCGACTTGGCTAGATTGATGCCATTGGAATGTAATAATTGGATGGTGGATAGAAATGTGAGTTGACGAAGGCTCATGAAAAGCAAGCGAAGCAAGCGCCAGCGAGACATCGCCAAGCCCAAGATCAGGGTGCGGACGTGTGCGGAACGGGCGACGGTGATAGCCATGATAATCAGCGAGATGACCACCATTGGCCACACCGCTTGGGTGAGGTGGCTCACTTTGAACGAAATAGCGGTCATGCCATCGGGCCTGGCACGGATTCCGCACATCATTTGTTCGACCTGCGGGACGATCTTCACTTGGGAGATGATGAAGGCACCGAGCAAGACGCAGATGATGACGCAGGGGGTGATGGTGGCCTTCTTCAATTGAGTGGAAAAATGCAATTCGCTTTTGAGACGGACTGCCAGCGATTGGAAGGCGAAGTGCAATTGGCCGGCATCGGATCCCGCCTGAATGAGACCGATCACGGTATCGCTGAAGCGGCCGGTTCGGCGGAATGCCTCATGCACATTCATGCCGTTGCTGATGTCTTCACGTATGCGCAGCAGGGCTGCTACCAGTACCTTGTTAGGCAATCCGTCACTGTAGTATTTAAGGGCGTCGGCGGTGTTGATCTGAGCACGCAGCATGGAGCTCAAGCCGCGGAACAAATCGACGAGCACCTTTTTGGAAAACGGCTTGACCTTCCTATTTTGCTGTTTGAGGGATGAGAGGAGCGACTTTGTTGCAAACAGAGCCGGAGGGACGGTGGTTCTGGCGTTGGTGGATTCAGTCATCGGTGTAGGTCATGTCGATGACCTTGCTGAGGGCGGCAAGGTCGGTTTTGCCATCGCGCAGGAGGCGCAAGCCGCTTCGGCGGAGGTTTGGGAGGAGTCCCTCATGGGCGATTTGGACTTCAAGGTCATAGGGTGACAAGAGGCCCTTGGAGAGCAAGTCGGAGACTTTGGGGGTGATGGGGATGATTTCGAGGATGGCGGTACGGCCGCTGTAGCCGCTGTTGCGGCACTCCTGGCAACCGCCGGATTTGGCGTTGAAGAGCGGGGTGGTGCCCCAGGAATCATCGAGGCAGAAGGTTTTTCGGTCGAAGTCGCTGATACCGGAAATGGATTCCTTGCAATACGGACACAACAGTTTGACCAGGCGTTGAGCGCAGGCGGCTTTGAGGGTCTGGGCGATTTTCCAGCGTTCAATGCCGAGTTGCTCGAAGCGTTCGATGATTTGCGAGGCACGCGGTGTGTGGATGGTGGTGAGCACCTTGTGGCCGGTGACGGCGGCCTCGATGGCGAGTTCTGCGGACTCGATGTCGCGCACCTCGCCCATCAGAATAATGTCCGGGTCGGAGCGCATGAAGGAGGCAATCATCGGCTTGAATTCCTTCGCACTTTTGAGGTCGCAGTGAGTGATGCCGGGGACCTCATCTTCGACAGGATTTTCGAGGGTGAGAATATTAACTTCGGGCCGGTTGAGTTCGCGCAACAGGGCGTTGAGGGTGGTGGATTTGCCAGATCCGGTGGGGCCGGACATGACGATGATGCCTGCGGGGATCTTCATCACCTTGTTGAGGGCAAACATCGTTTCGTCATCAAAGGCGAGCGTTCCCTTGCCGAGGGTGACGTTGATGTTGCCTTTGTCGAGTAGGCGCATCGTGACGTGATAGCCGCGGTAGGTACGATGGCGCTCGTAGCGGA
Source organism: Akkermansiaceae bacterium (assembly GCA_903875675.1). Lineage (GTDB taxonomy): Bacteria > Verrucomicrobiota > Verrucomicrobiia > Verrucomicrobiales > Akkermansiaceae > Luteolibacter. The sequence continues at coordinate 11,362 of CAIQXC010000611.1, read as the reverse complement.
TATCAATGGGGCGGTGGAAATAGGAAATCGTGAAACGGCCGGAAATACCGGGAACGGTATTGCGAATTTCGGTGGGCAACTTCATCAGGTTGAGCAAAAACGCATCAAGCCGGTCCTTGAGCTTCATCGGAATCTCAATCTTGGGGCCAATATCGCCGTCCACCCGGAACGCATAATAGAAACTTTCCTTTTCGACCTTGAAGTGAATATCCGAAGCACGAATTTTGACCGCGTCGGAGATGATGGTGGCGATGAGCTGGGCCATTGGCTCGGCGTAGTCGGTGGTTACGTCGAAGTCGTGGATCCCCTCGTCGAGGTCTTCGACGTCGATTGCGTCGAGTTCGGAACGAGACGGACCGGTGTTGGTGGCGACGGACTCGATGGCACGATTAATCTCGGAGACCAAGGTGACAATTTTGACAATCTCAAGATCAGGGAAGCGCGGAGCGAGGTATTCCTCCGGTAGCGGGCTCCACGGATTGGCAATGGCAATGACAAGCTTGTCTTGGCCGCAGCGGCAAAGCGGAGCGAACATGCCACGAGTCATCACTGTGGCATCGCAGCAGGCGTGAAGCGTGCCGTCACAAAATTCCGCTAGGCGGGGGAAGAAGGGCAAGCCGTTAAGTTTGGCTAGAGCGGACATGAAGCTGAAGCGGGTGACTCGGTTAGGCACTTGATCCTGCCCAAGTTCGCAATAAGACGGGTCGTGTTGTGCCAGTTCGGTCATGATGTGCCGACTGATGAGATCATTGAAGGAGATGCCATCAAACTCAATCATAGTTCGAAATGTTTATGGGTGAGAAATGACCAGGCTTCGTATTCGATCCGGACAATCGTCAAAAAGGGCCGGATCTCAAACCGCCGGGCGACGGCTTCTTGGATTTTCTCGGCGAAGAGGGTAGCGGCGATGGGATTAGCGGAGGCCACGCCGATGGCATCGGTGTCTTCGACAAAAATCACAGGGGTGAGCAGGGATCTAGCCAATTTGTGAATAGGTACGAACGACTCGTAAAATGCGGATGGGGCGATGAGTTTTCCGGCAAACGGGATGATCGGCGGAGTCGGATTGAGGGTGGAAGCGAGTTTGTCTCCGAGTTGCCGAACGATGCCACCGAGGTGTTCCTCCTGATGTCCATGGGCGCGAGCAACGGCTTCTATGAGATCGAGTGGTTGGTTGTGTGTGTGGGCATTTCGGACGGCCTCAATGGCATGCAAGATATCTGTCTGGCTAGCAGCGTTCGAGCGAGCGAGAGCCTCGGCGGTTTGCTTGATGCAGGCGTCGAGAACTTGCGCAATGTCACTGTGTGCCAGGACTGATGGCGCGGTGAAGGCAGGCGTTGCTAGATCTGGAAGATATGTATAGGAATTCTTCATTTTCCGCTAGCATTTGGCCGGGTAGTTTTGACGGCAGGAGGAGGGCATGGAAGAGGTGCCGGAGGTGTACACACATCTTCGCCAGGGAGCGGATAATAGGGTGTGGCCTGAGGTTTGAGGCCTCGAATGGCGCGGCGCAAGTTTGGTTCGGCACTGGGGCCTGGGTTGGTGTCATCGGCCCAATTGTATTCGTGGTCGATGGAGTTGCTACGGCGAACAAACTTGCTGGCACCGGCGTTGGCGGTTCGATTGGTCGGATCATACGATTTGGGGGTGACGATAAACACAAGGCTGGTCTTCTCCTTGATGGCTTCTTTGCTCTTGAAGAAGAAATTGATTACGGGGATATCACCGAGAACAGGGATTTTAGTTTTGTTAGTGGTTTTGGTTTCGCCGTAGAAGCCACCGACGACCAGCGAGTATCCGTTGGGAACACGGGCGAGGGTTTCGATCATCGACTCGGTCACGCGGGGATAGAAGTTACCGGTGACGCTCTTTATATTATCAATAATCTGTGCAGAGCGCGGTCGCAATTTCATGCGAACCGTCCCGTCAGGCAGCAACGTCGGGGTGACTACCAGCGAGATGCCGATTTCACGGTGCTTGTCCGGCTCGGTGTCAATGGATTTGTCTGAGATATCCACTTTGTAGCGGACTTGTTCGGTGACGGTTGGATTGGCGGCGGTCCCGCCAGAGGTTGCGGTGGTGGTGGTGGTGATGATAGGTACGCGGTCGATGACGGAGATAGTGGCCATTTCATTGTCTTCAGTGATGAGTGTTGGATTGGATACCTGGCTGGCGAGGCCGCCTTCGGCCAGCGCGCGCAGCACACCGGTGACTTGGATGGGGCTGAGCACCAGATTGGTGCCATTGGTGTTTGGTATGTTAGATGTGACGGATGAGGGCAGGCCAAACACCGAGTTGAGGTCCGCCGCGATGGTCATAGCGGTGCCGTCTTTGCCAAGGGAGCTGGTCCAGTTGATGCCGCTGCGCTCAGCGACGGTGCTATTGATGCGTAGAATCTTGGTTTCAACGATGATCTGGCCCTTGGCGCGGTCGATGGCACGCAGGAGAGTACGGGCCTGCTCGATGCGATGGGCGGCATCGATAATGATGATCGTATTGGTTTTGGGTTCAAACTGGACGATGCCGGTGGCGGGGCTGAGCATGGGTTTGATCAGCTCCTCGATTTGTTTGATATCAGTTGGGCGAAGGTATTGGAGTGAATAGTGAAATTCGACGTTTGGAAGTTGGGCAAGTTGGGCTTGGGTCAGGGCATAGATGGTCGCACCTTTGGTATGTAGGGCTAGGCCATACATGAAGGCGAGTTCTTCCATTTGGGTAAGAGGATTGCCATCATTCAAATGACCGGTGACGCGGAATTCTGGGCCGGCGATTTTGGCATTATGGAAGTATTGGCGTCCTGCTGATTTGGCTAGGAATTGGAAGATGTCATTGATCGGAGCGTCCTTGATCAGATAGCCTTCGTCTGCGGCTTCTATCTGGCCTTTTGGGGGATTTGGAAACTCGGTGGTAGTGGGTGTTGTGGCAGTGGCGGGATGGGATACCCGAAGGCTTGAGCCGGTGTTCTCAGGCTCCGCAGGGGTGGGAGGCGAGGTGGGCGCGACGAGCGGTTCAATCACTGGTGGCTCATTGGGGGGTTGGGCGTAACTCAGGTTGGCGCTCAGAATTGCTGCGGGCACAAGTAGGAATGAAATGGTATTCATGGGGGACTGATAATATTTGTTAGGGATTGATTGTTTCGGTTGAATGGTAAGGAGGCGGATCGATCTCTAAAGCGCTGCTGGGATTGGAGTGAACCATGCTAGAAGCGGTGATGCTGTGAGTGCCTTGGGTCATTCCTGATGGGAGGATGTTGAGTTGGCGGACGCCGAGTTCGCCGGTGTCGAGGTTTCGGAAGACGATCTTTTTGGAACTGATTTCGGTGACTTGGGTGCGGATTGGTTTGTTGCGGAAGTTCAGCGGAAGGATGTCGCCCTGGCCGATGCTTCGGCTGCCGACCAGAAAGCGTTTGTCCTTGAGCATGATGGTGGTGATTTCGATCCGGGCGACGATGTCAGAGAGGGATGTGGATGGCTCTATGGTGGTGCGGCGGATGGTCTTGGAGTCAATGGGCTTGACCACCGGTCGGGCATTGGGATCCTGCTGTTGGCCGAAGGGATCGCTGGTCCGCTCGCGCATGGCAAATTGGCTGGCTATCGCCTCAACATAACTCTTCAAATCGGGGCCGACGAATCGCGATGGAACGGGGGCATTAGCGGTGTGGGGGGCTGCCAAGGCGGCCGCGGGTGCCGTGGCCGAATCCTTTGGCTTGGTGGCAAGCGCCGGTTGGAGAGTGATGAGATGGAATGCCAGGGCGGCGAGGATTGCGATAGATGGATTTGAACTACGGATAGCACGACTTGAAGAAAAGCAGGCAGCGGTTTCATCCTTCGGCATCCGCAGCAGGCGTGTTGAATAAGCGGCCTTGGGGATGCGGTGAGCATTTCCCACAGACGCCATGATATGAACTAATTTTCCCATGCGGTGTAGTTGACTTGGAAGTTAAGGAGGGTTGAGGGAATCTGTGGGTTTGGATTTGGGTCGATGCGAAATTCTTGGAGTTGGAGTTGAGGCATGCAGGTTTCCAATTCGAGGAATGCCCGCTGCATGGTGCGGAAGGTGCCACGGAAGACGATGCGCAGTTGGGATGATGGCTGGGCGGTGGCAGAGCCAATGCCGGCCTTGGTGTTATTGCGTTCGAATGCGGTTTTTTGGAATTCCTTGGGTGGTAATGTTTCGGCGATTGCGCGAAGATGAGTGTTGACTGCGCTTGAGGACTCCTCTGCCAACAGAACCGCCCAATGCGATATTTGTGGGCGGTGGAGGGTGATTTTTGTCTCAATTTCGAGGGCTTTGGTTCGATTTCTTTTGAAGGACTCGAAGAGGGTTTGCTTGTTGCTGAGGGAATCGAGCATTTGGGACTTGAGCGTGAAGCCGAGCGCAATGAACAAGACACAGCCGAGAGCTGGCAGGACAATACCGAACATGGCGATAGACTGGCGATAGAGATTCATGGATCAGGGAGATTTGCTGACATTGAGAGACAGCGGATCAGTGGCTTCAAATCGCTGGGTGATGGTCAGGTCAAAGTTAAACGGGTAAGTGGACTCGTCGGTGTCGAAGGTTTCCTCGACGGGCAGCGGCTTGAAACCGCTGTTTTCCTGGGTACGGACGTTGATGGCGAGGCTGCGGGTGCGAACGGTTGGGTTGAAGGCAGGGTTAGCGGTGACGCGGGCGATTTCACCGAACAGGGCCGCAATGCCATCCTGAGTGTTGAGGGTGTTGAGACGATCCACTGCCTCATCGCGGGCAAGGCCGGTGATCCTCCACTCCTTGATAAAGCCTATTTTGGTCTGACCGGGTGCCGATTCGGGTCGCACAGTGTGGACAAAATTCTTCACCAGAACGCCGCAGTGCTCTGGGAATAGGCGGCTGAGAAGTTCCATGGAGATCCAGGCTTTGGAGCGGTCTGCCAGCAGATTGTCCCAATGCTCGTTTTTTTGGTATTGATTGGTGAGATTACCGAGCCGACCCTTGATGACGTTGGCTTGATTCGGATCAAACGCCCACGCGTCACTGCAAAAGATATCAACGATCCCGAACACGACCCATGCCAGCATCAATACAGTGAGCGTGTAGAGGCTCATGCGGGCCAGTCTGAGGCCCCGAAGCAGCAGCATTTCCGCACGGGACGGGTACACTTCAATGAGCGCCCTGTCAGAGGGCAAGAAATCCTGCAGTGCCCATTTTTCACTGCGGAAGGTGCTGAATGTCAAGCTGGGGGCCAGCTCATCTTTGGACGGCGAGGTGACGGCGATGACCGGTTCGGGACACCAGGCCGGGATGACCTCCGGGGTTGAATATGTAACCATGGCAACCCGGCTGAGTGGGAATGCATTGCTGAGATAGCAATTCAGGCTCGGATCGAGGTCGAGGCTCAGGGGCAGAATGAAGAGGTCCGGCTCGATCAGTTCCAACGAGGCGTAAGTAGTGGTTAGGGCTTGCCGCAAGTTGGGGGCTTGGCGCAGGTGGCGGTGCTGGAGTGTTCTGATGAGCAGTAAATCTGCGTGCTCGTTGAAAAACGCTAAAACACTGAACCACGGGTATTGGAGGATGGCCACCGAGGATTTCCCCGGTTCGAATTGGGCGCTTTGGGCTAGGCCCATGATCGCGACTAGCGGGGCACTGAGTGCATGGGTGATGATTGGAAAATTGCTAGATTCACCAGCTTGTCGGAAAGCCGTGAGAAACGGGGCATATTTGCGGGTGATGGTGATGGTGGTGCCGATCACACCGCTGCCTTGGGCGGGATAGGGGAGGACTCGCCATGAATTTTGTTCGGGCGGAATTGAGGAATCGCCGAGAATGTTGGCGGGTTTCCGGACGGCGGTCTCGCGCAGGTCCGGGAGGGCAGCCGGATTATCGAGGGCGGGTTTGAGTTCGGCGGTGGTGAATTCATCGGCTATGTGAAGAATGACGCCGAGTGAGGAGGCTTTGAAGGTGCGGACTTGTTTGAGCACCTCCGCCGCACAAGCATCCATTAGTGGGGTGTCTCTGAGGTCGGCTTCAATGATGGTCGGGCCGATTGCCCATGCCTCCTTGCGCCGCTCGTAAAAGAAGCTAGATATGCGGAGGCCGTCCACCCGGATGTGTAGTTGGAAGTCTAGGTCGAGGGCCGCTTGGTACCATGCAGGGTAGGTCGCCCGGGTGCTGTGGAGCAGCATCCAGCTTGCTTGCCGGTAACGCTCAAAAGTATTGAGGGATGCGGGATGTTGAAGGGTGACCACGGAACAGATGAGGAAGGAAGGGTGCTGACTGCGGCTGGGAATGAATGACTGGCGAGAGCGAGGCCCGCCCGAATGCCTGAAGCAGGCCGCGTGAATGTTCAGGAGCTCCCACTGATCGGGAGTGTTTTCTGATGGTTCACCAATGGATGTTTTATGGTTCTCTGGGTGATCCTCGCGGGGCCCGCCCGCACGGATGGAGCGGGCTGCGAGGATGGGTAGGCGCTCCGGTCGATCACGGATGCCCGCCTGGATTTCACCAATCAGTGATTGGCGAGTTGAAGACGTGATTGGTCTTTTCAGCGGTTTGCGCGCAGGTGGCATAAAGGTTTCCCAGCGCAGGATAATTGCCGTCACCCGTGTAGGTGTAGGCTGTCGCCTTGTCGGTGGGGCAAAGCGGCCCGTTGGTGACGTAAGCGTTTGCGCCTATGATGTTCGTTGCCAGCAGGCCCGCGCCGCCGGGAGCGCTGTTTCGCATGTTTTGGTCACTTCGCATAGCTTGCTGCATGTTGCGGATATTCATGAGGCAACCGGCACGGTCCGAGCCTCTCTTCCAGGCGCGAGCACCTACGAACAGAATCGTGATGAGAGAGAGCAGGACGAGTATGACGACCGTCAATTCGAGGAGGGTCATGCCGGAATTGCGCTTGGTGGATGTTGTTTGTGTTAGTTTCATAACTGTTCTTCTGTGGTTTGTGTTTTATCTGTTGTTTGTTTCTGTTTTGTCTGCGTGGACGGCATAGCGATGCGGAAGTTCATAAAGATCTCCTGCTAGGCTCGGCAGTCTCGGAAGGGATTGTTTTGGCGGTATGTGCCGGTTTCGAAATAGGTTATTGAAGTAGTGAGGATGGGACTTGGGGTGAGCGGCGACGGTCACAGACCGCCGCTACATGAGGTTATCATCATTTCGGTTCATTTTGGCGTTGGTAAATGTATCATGAGTGATAAGGCCGTGCTTGAGGAGGCGGCGAAGGTTGGCATCCCACTCGATGTTGCCACTTCGACGGATGACGTCATCGAGTGAGCGGGCACCGCCGTTGTAGTTGGCAATGGCACTGGAGCTGGCGTCGTCGTTGTTGTGGAGGAACTCGTAGGTGAGCGCCCGGCGCTGGACGCCGACGAGGAGTCCTTGTGAGTGGATGAAGATGAGGATTTCAGCGAGGCGGCTGAGGACGGCGGCGTGGTTTTCTTTACGATAGAGTTCGAGGATGCGGCCGATGGTCTTGACGGCACCCGTGGTATGGAGGGTGGAGAGGACGAGATGGCCGGTTTGGGCCGCTTCCATGCAAGTATCCATTGCCTCGCGATCACGGATTTCTCCTAGCAAAATGACGTGGGGGGCTTTGCGCAGCACGTCCTTAAGGCCTTGGCGATAGGAATGCACGTCACGCCCGACTTCCTGTTGAGTAATGATGCTTGGTGCGGGGATGCGGTGGCCCGGGTATTGCGGGTCGTCCATCGTAACGGGATATTGGTACTCGATGGGGTCCTCGACGGTAACGATGTGCTTGGGATGGTGGCGGCGAAGCCAGTCGATGAGGGAGGCCAAGGTGGTGGACTTGCCCGACCCGGTGGCACCGGTGACAAGGCAGAGGCCCGCCCGCTTGAGTACGCAGTGACGGAGGGTGGAGGTGGTGTCCGGGTCGATGCCGAGGGCCTCTAGTTCCGGGATGGAGTCGCTAAGAATACGGCAGGTGATGCCGAGGCCCGACAAACTAAGGTGGGCTTGGATGCGCAGGCGGCCGGAGCGTTTGCCACGCTCGCCCATGGGGACGCCATCGCAGGAAAAGTCTGCGACCCGGCAATTGGTGAAATCAGCAATGGCCATACGAATATCGTTAGCAGTGCGTTGGTCGGGTGAGTGATCCGTGCCGAAGCCGTGGTTGGAGCACTCGCGGTTGCCGATGAGTTCCTTGAGGATTTCATCCAAATGAGCGGAGGAGAGGATGCCAAGGTGACCGAGTATCTCTATGCCTTTGTTGGTATGAATATAGACCGGGCGTTCGGCTCGCATCTGGATGTCCGAAACCGTCAAATCGCAGCAGGTGCGGAAAATCATCCCGAGCAAGTCCTCGCCACTCATGCCTGGCACAAAGTGTGCCGGTGCGACCGCTGTGAAGCGGCCGGGGAGCGGGGGAGGTTCTAGAGTCGCGAGAATGGACATGGAGGAAACGGTTATGAGTTATTAGTTAACAGGAAAAAGCCATAATACCGCTGCGCTCCAGGACAAAGGTCCGAAGAAGAGATATTTGGGGTCGGAGATAAGCGTGGATAACAGTCTCTTGATCTTATGTCTTCTTTCTTGGAGCCTTCTGCCTTTCCCGGGGCCTCGAGGCGGATAATGGTCTTTTCGGAGGCCTCACGGATTTTGCCGATGAATTTGAAGCGCTCCTGGCACTCGGCAATGCGCTGGGTAGATAGGCGTTCCCATTGCTTGGTTGCATCCCACTCCAGGCTCAAGCGGGTGTAACGGGCGAGGCAGTGGTCGAGTACGAGCAGGCATTGGTGCATCTGGGCTGGGGTGTATGTGGGAGTTGTGTTGTGCAGGCCACAGAACATCAGCTGAAGAATGTTGGTGGCGGCAGCGGCGGCGGTGAGAGCCGGTCGCGGATCCTGATCCTGTCTGAGGCAGTACTTGATGGTGCCTTCGGCCAGCTTTGAAACTGACGGGGTGAGTTCGGGGCGCGTGCCAACTGCGGGCTCAGTGAGGAAAAAGTGTAACGCGTTGTAGTTGCCGTAGTGCGATGGATCGAGTTGATAGGCAAAGCGCAGCTTGTCTTCGGCCTGACGGCGCAGGTAGCGCTTGAGCGCTGGACTGGCAGCCTTGGGATTGTTACCGGCTTCGGATGCCTTATTCAATGAATTCAGAAGTGCCTCCATATATCCGTTGAAGGAAAGGGCCGCCATTTTGGGTGAGGTTTTCGGCGTGACATCGGCCTTGACGTCTGGCGCAATCTCGCGCTCCTCTTGGAGGGTCAACCCACCATCAGCCATGCCTGCGTCGAAGAGGATATCGATAGGGCCTTGCATGGCCATGGCAATGACCTCACCATACGGGCTGCAGTTGAAGCCGAGTGGATTCAAGGGGACATCCAGATCTGGATTGGCGATGAGAGGACGTCCGGCAAATACCCACGCCAATGCCCCGGTCCCGATAAGACCCGTGGAGAGTACTCTATGCGTGATGGATATCATTGGAGTGGAAGTTCGGTCGGTTGCCTATGGAAATAGGTCAGGAGGACGATTGGGTGCGGAAGAACAATCGGGAAAGCCCCAAATAAACGGTAAGAATTCCGAAAAAATAGAGGGCCATGGCCCAAAAGGCTGACGAGGGCAGCGCACCGCGCTTGAAATAGAGCCGCTGAGTGAGGTCGGCAAATCGGTATTGGGGCGAATACAGCCAGATGCTCCGCAAGATGGAATTCTCCTCAACTTTCAACATGTTTTCGAGGAGGCCCACGCCCCACAAGCCATAAAGGGCGAGGGCGAGGGAGATGCTGAAACCCACGATGCTGCCAAAGCGCGAGGCGAGTGCGATGGCCAGTGCCAACAATTGGGCAACGACCAGCAGGAACAGGCTGGCGTACTGGAGGTTGAGAACCCACCACAGCGAGCGTTCGGTGGGGTCGCCGGGGCTGGCGGCCCATTGGCAGATGGCGGCGGTGATTAGCGCCAGCGGGGCGATATAGCAGAATACCGCGAACCAGATTTCGAACAACTGGCGGGAGGCAGACATGCCGGTGGTTAGAAAGTATTCACCCATCCCGGACTTAGCGTTGTCCTCCCCTTGGCGTGCGGCGGTGAAAAGCCCCCACAGCAGGGAGCAACACCACAGCGTGTTCCAAGCAGCGAGAATGCGTGCGGGTTGGACCAAGTTCGGTTTCTCCGTCGCGCTGGAGATCAGTGGCAGGGCGAATGGCAGAAAAACCACCGCCAGCATGCAAATAGCCCATGCTTTGCGTTGGAAAATGGTCGCGATGGTGAGTTGGAAGAGTCTCATCGTGTTTCTATATCTATCTTGCGTGGTCAATAGAACATTCCCCTCCGCTCTTCGAGTAGAACTAACCAATTCATCATCGAGACCGGCGGCAGGTTGGCTGGATGGGAAATGGGACACAAATTCACATGAATCTGGCTGGCCGTCATGCTCGCGCCACTGAGCATCGTGGTATCCAGCGGACGAACCGGCACACTCGCCGTCTCGCTGGCTACCGAGCCGACTTGACCGGAAAATGTCACCCCTGATGGGTCGAGTTCCACCCCATAACGCCTTTCCGGCGTGAAAATCGAACACGGTGGGAAATACAAACCCACAGGAGTATAGCCAGCGGGCGGAGTCCCGGGAGAGGTGTTGAAATCATCTCCAAAATACAAGCGCAGATTCGTGACCAATGAAAAGCCCTTGGTGAATGATGTTAGATCGGAGCATTCTTGGAGAATCACCCCGTAATCCAGGTCCGAACAGGGAATTGCCGGTTTGGCTAGAAACGCACTGCCTGTCGCCGCCGAATAGTCCACGTTGACTACCAGCGAGTGATTGACGGAGGTGGGGTCGGCCTGCAGCGCCGAGAGAAACGCGGTGAAACGCATGGGATAGACCGCGATGCAGATCTTGTTGGAGGCTAACAACTTGATTTCAAACGGGTAACTTGGTTTGAAATAGCCGGTTTTGGTCACTCCGGGTAGCGGATCGCCGAACCTGGCATTATTGAAGGTGATCGAACCGCTCATTGCGGTCTGAAATGCAAAATCAGTGCCGCTGCCGTAAGCCAGATCCACCACTCCGGTTCCGAAGTTATAGGTTTGGTCCTGGCCGCAAGCCAAGATGTAACCCGCTGGCAGGCCGCGGGCAAGGCCGGCGGTCAGCGGTAGTTCCAGGTCCTGACGGACTCCTGCCTTGAAATAGGAGAAGCGCAGTACTGTGGGTGTTTGGTTCGAGGCGCTGAGCGCCTGGGTGATGTCAAGGCGCATCGCGCATTGGAGGGAGCCGAGTGAATAGTTGTCCCAGGTGGTGGATGACAAAACGGCGGTCTCGCTGACATGCGCGAAGCGGTCGAAATAGTCGGGACCACGGTTGATCGGAATGAACGCAGCTCGTCCGCTCTCTGATGCCAGCGAGACGGGGAAGAAATCGCCTTGGG
>CAIQXC010000610.1 GCA_903875675.1 Akkermansiaceae bacterium | reverse complement strand
CTTGGCCCCTACCTGAAGAGCCTGTATGGCTTTTTGCGAGCAAAAAGCTTTTTCGCTTTCTTCACGAGACCCGCTCGCCGCCCCCGATTTTAATTCGCCGTTTAGGTGCCATTTTCCCCGTTTTTATTGCGACGCGTTACATCATTGTCAAAGGATGGCGCATTCTGGCGCTTGCTTTCGCCTGTTAAGTTGACTCATCAGTGAGGTCCAATTGACCATGGAGGGATGAGCAAGTTCGAGTCTCTAAGCGGCTTCTCTTGCCCTGCGCATGGCGAATGGCGGCGGGACGCCCAATACTGCCCATTTAGCGCTCTCTGTCGGAAAATCGGCATCTTGCCTGTGACGGAAGACAGCGCTTCCAGCTTGTCTGTGCATGAAACGAAAGGCTAGAAGCCCGTCGTCAATGACAGGCTGGAAGCCTATCCTCCTATTCAGTGATCAAAGATACGCTACCGCCCTTGGTCGCCTCAGGGGATCGAGGAGGAAACCAATGCCGAGGATGAGAGGAATGAGCGGAAGCCCACGGGGTGGACGGGGAAGGATTGCACGGTCCGCAAAACGTGCAAGCACAAGATGCAGAATTGGGTAAGTATCTAATCTCGGATCATGCAAAGGGCGGGGCGTTCGCCAAGATAAGACGCCGCGAGACGCGGCGTCCGCGGCCTGCGGCTGGGAAGCCGCAGGCACACCGGATGAGGAGACAGGAGATCGGAACCCGGGTCGGGTATGGAGTGGGCGGTAACTTGAACTTTGGCGAGGTCGAGCCTCAAACCAGGCGAGAGGTGAAGAGGACTTCGGCGTGAGCTCAGTCGAACGATTGATGATTGCCGATTGATGAACGTTGATTTCTGATGTGAGCTTGGATACGAGATTCAGCACGAACCAAGCTCACTTCTAAAATCGTCAATCGTCAATCGGGAGGATATTGTAGGGCGTACGGAGGATATTGAAGGGCGAACATCGAACCTTGAAAGGCGAACGGAGGGTTGAAGGGCGTACGGAGGGTTGAAGGATAAAAATGCTCGATGTTGGCCGACATTTTCTCCTCATTGGCAAAGCGGTGTCGTGCCACCGCACTCCATGCATGGGCTAGACGTGGAAAAGGGGAGACTACTTTTTGCGCTCCTTTTTTTCAGGTTCGTTGCCGTAAGCGCCGTAGGCCTTGCCGTAGCCGTAGCGATAAGAGCGGCCATAACGGGATGTTTTGTAGTAGCCGTAGGAGTAATTTTCGCCCATGAGGCGGCGTTTTTCGACGAATCCATTGAAGATGAGACCGCTGATAAGTGTGCCGTCTTCGGCGAGGATTTGAAGGGTTCGCTGAATGGCACCCTTTGGGGTGTACTCGGCGCGAGCCACGAGACACATGTTATGAGCGAAGGGAGCGATGATGCGAGTATCGGGAACGGCGAGAATGGGAGCGGTGTCGAGGACGACGACGTCGTAGTCCTTGGAGGCCTGGGCGAGCAACTCATGGAGTCGGCCGGTTTCGAGGAGTTCGCCAGGGTTGGGGGCTGATTTTCCGCCGAGGATGAGGTGGAGGTTGGTCTGGCCGGTTTCGTGGATAACGACGTTTTCGAAGGTGGCGAGATTGGCGAGGCACTCGGTGAGGCCGCCCCCGTCTTGAGCGCGGGGGAAGCCGAAGAATTTGTGGATGGATGGCTTGCGCAAGTCCATGTCGATGAGGAGCGTCTTGCGGCCCTGGCCGGCGGCGGCGATAGCAAAGTTGGTGGAGGTAAGACTCTTGCCTTCGCCGGGGAGCGAACTGGTGAAGAGGGTGATTTTGCGTTTTGACTCGTCGCCGAGGAGACTGATGGATGCACGCATGACGCGATACATTTCAGCGTAGCTGGTGTTGGAAGTACCGCGCCTGAAGACGAGGCGTTTGTCCCAAGCCGAGTGAGGATCGGTAAGGTCGTCGGGATTGCGTTTCAGGTATTGCCGCTCTGCGACCTCGAGGTGATGGAGTTTGATATCGGCGATGGCACCGAGGACGGTGACGCCGGTTTCGGAGGAGATTTGTGAGACGGTGTGATAGCGGCTATCAAGTCTGATGAGGAGGAAGGCGAGCAAGACGCCGCAGCCGAAGCCACCCATGGTGCCACCCGCCATGACGATGGTGGGGACCGGGGCGGAAGGCTTATCGGGAACACGGGCGAGGTTATTGATATCTGCGTTGGAATCGGTGGACTCCTTGTTGACGCTGGTTTCCTTGATGCGGGTGAGCATGGTGTTGTACACCGTGGTGGCGCTCAACGTCTCACTTTCCAAGACGCCGATGCGTGCGAGGAGGAGTTGGCGGGCGGAGTGCAGATAGTCGTCGGGATGAGACTGCCGATCCGGGAGTTCCTTGCTGGCCACATCCCAGTATGCCTTGTCACTGGCGGCTTGGCGGGCGTCTTCGAACTCCCGAATGAATTGGTCCCTGAGTTGCTGCAGTTCGGTGCTGGCAGTGATGATTTTGGGATGCTTTGGCAGGTAGCGACGTCCCAATGCTTCAAAGTCGCTTTCCTTGGTATCGAGGGTTTTGTGGACTTCTAGGGTGCGGGTGTAGATTGAGAGGGCGTCGCGGGCGGCCTGGATACTGCTGCGGGCCTGCTTGGATTCATTTTCGAGCAAGTCGATTTGCTTGGTACGTTCTGCATTGCGGGAGCTGGCGATTTCGGCGAGGTATTCACGGGCGACGGCGTCGGCGAGGGCCTTGGCGACGTCTGGGACGGGGTGAGTGATGGAGATATCGATGAGGCGGGTGTTGCGGCGGATCGAAACTGTGAGCCAAAGATTGATGATGCGGCTGAGGGCTGGAGCGGCTGGTGGGGTGAGGTCCACGACCTCGGAGCCCGGGGATTTGCGGTCCAGTTTGCTATTGAGCCAAGCCGGCACCCAATCGACGGGAGGGGAGATGAGGCCATGCAATTCACGGACATCCTGGCGAGAGGCGACGCGTTCGATCAAGTCGGTGCGGCGAATCCGCTCAGCGACGGTGTTCATGGCCTCGACGCTGCGCAGGTCGATTTCCTCGACCTGATTGGCGTTCATCATGACGGAGGCGGTTTGCTGCTTGATGAGGAGGGAGGCGGCAGCGGTGTAGCGTTTGGGGCTTTTGCTGAGGTAGTAGGAGGCGGCGAGGATCCCGAGGACTCCGCCGAGAACGATCCAGTACCAGCGGCCGATGAGGTCAAGTTTCAGGCGGTGCATTTTATCATGCCCTACACCGCGCGCCGGATCGGGATCGAGCATGTCATCTTCCGCAGCTTCGCGGCTATCGGGTGTCTTGCGGCTAGAGCGGTGTGATGGCG
>CAIQXC010000609.1 GCA_903875675.1 Akkermansiaceae bacterium | reverse complement strand
GTCCATTTGGGGCCATCACTCCAATTGCCGGCTTCCGCCTTGCTCCAGGTGAAAACGTTGGGCTTGTCGCTGCTGATCGCCTTCACAGCAGGGGCTTTGGTGAGCGACGCCTTGGCGGGCTCAGGCTTCTTCTCCGGTTCGGGATTGGGCTTAACGGCCTTGACGACCACACCACAGGGTTTGTCGTCCTTGTTGGTCAGGAACGGCTCTTCGGCCTTGACCTCATTCGCCGGGGGCGGCAGCTTCGCGGCCTTTGCCGGATCCATATATTCGGCAAGGTCACGCATGGCGATGCACTTGTAGTTGTTGGCCTTCAGATACTGCATCATCACCTTGAAGGTCGCAGGCTCAACCCCAACAGACCCATGCTCCATGTCCGGCACGCCATGGAAACAATAGACGACAACCCGGCCCTGGCATGCCTGTTGTGCTTTTTTAACGAACTCCTCGATCGGCTGACTTTCCGTGATCGTAAACGACGGCACATCAAACGGATTATCCAGCGTCGGCCGGTACGGACGCTCATGGCCCCCCCGGCCGAAAGTATAGCCGTTCTTGGCGAGATCCGGACATATGTTCCAGACCACCCCATAGAGCGGCCAGCAGACGGTCGTCATTTTGGGACCGTTGTTCGCAAACAACTCATCCTCCATGGCCAAGTAATTATCCATCCCACCGCCATGGCCCACGGTGTGATTGCCGATTTCAAAGCCCCGGCGATCCAGCTCGCTCATTTGCCGCCAGGTCATGTACCAGTCCTTGCGTGTCTTGAACGAATCAAAGTCGCAGACATAAAACGAGGCATTGAATCCCAACGGTTTCAGGATCGGTGCCACCACGGTATAACCGCTGGCACAGGCATCGTCGAATGTGAGTACGATCAATTTGTCTGGGATGGGCTTGCGCAGGATGCCGTTAGGATCGGGATTGGGCGCGGGTTGGGCACAGACAGGCAGGACAATGGCAGCAAAGAGCAGGTGGCGGATCATGGTACGATAAGTTACGCACTGATGTTGCGACTCTTTCATCACTCAGCAGCACCAAGATGGCTTGGTTTTGGTCCTGCAGAATTTTCCGCATCAAAGACGGCGACACTCCGGTCGTGTGGCTCGAGCACTTTAGTCATTTGGACGGCGGCATCGAGATTGACGCCCGCCGCACTGTCGTTCTGCGCAGCATGGAAACCTATACCATTCTTACAGTGGCTATCCAAAGCATTCCAGCCGGTAAATACCTCTGCTTTGTCATTTCATAATTTAGGCCATTGATAATAAACGAATTATGAAGATTTGGCAATTAGTTCCAACTCCTTGGTAATCAAGTAGTTGGAAGTTGAAATGACAAAGTAGAGATACTATCCACCATGATGCGCGGCTGCTGAGCTTGACCGAAATTTCAGGGAATTTACTTTACTCGACTCCGTGGCGCTTTTGAGGTTGAAGACTGAGTTTGTGACAATATTGTCACATTCAATTTTTGACAGGGTGGCGAGGCTGGGTATGTTCAAAACTCCGCATGCTGGCATTTTGCTCTCCAATCAGGGCAAAGGCTGGCCTTGTCGCGGTTGCCAACAGACATATCCCTAGCATTCAATAACAAAGAACGAAACCCCAAGTATAACCACCCGATTATGAAACTGACATTGACCGCCCTTATCCTCGCCGTCGGCCTCCTCCGGGCAGACATCGTGCGCAATGAGATCGCCACCAAAGGCGACTGGACCATCGCCTCCTTCACCGAAAACGGCAAACCCGCAGGAGCCGAGATGCTCCGCACCTTTCCTAGCAAGCATGAAGTGCATCTCCGCCTCCGCCTTGCCAAGGACGGCAGCGTGCAGCTCGACGCCATGAATTCCGAACTCGGCCTCGGCGACGCCAAAACCCAACCTACGGAACTCCGTGTGGACCACTTGGATGCCAAGCCGCTCTGGAGCGGAAATGGCACTGCCGTGGAAGATGCCGACGGCCTTGGCTGGCTCCGTATCAATCTGGACAAGGGCGGTGACGGGGAAGTCACCGAGAGCGTCCTGAAAGCCATGATGGAAGGTGGCAAGACACTCAACCTCGCTATCGGAATCGGCAAAAACGCCACCAAATGGAAATTTGATCTGACGGGCACCAAGGCCGCCTACAACGCCATGTGGGATGCCAACCAGAAGGCTACCGACGACGCTGAGCACAAAGACAAAAACTCGGCCGGTGCCGGTGCCGACGCCTTGGCCTCAGGGCTGGTGGAGCATGAGTATGCGCGTCCTGGCGACTGGGCCGTCCACTACTATACCAAGGGTCCGAAGAAGCTCGCCAGCGCATCCATGATTCGCTTTTTCGACAACACCTCCACACTTCGCATGAGCATTGATGCCACCCATTTCCATCTCGACGTCGCGGGTGACTGGAAAGCCATTGAGACCGCAGCCGGGAAGAAAGGAAAAGCCGTGCCCGTTTCCATCGTGCTCAGCGAGTTGGACGACGGCAACGGCCTGAGCGAAAACGCAAACCTCATCGACGACGAGGGCGACAAATGGCTGCGCATCTCCCAGCCCCTGGACGAACCCGGCGGCTTGCAGGATCTCATCCGCAACGGGAAAAGGATGCAGATCATCTTCTCCAAGAATGCCAAGTGGAGCTTCGACCTGAAGGGAAGCCTCGCCGCCTGGCAAAAGGTGGATGAGTGCCTGAAGAAATTCGGACCTATCACCAAGTGACCCCTTCGCCCGGTGGCATCGCGCGCTGGCCCCCCCATTTTTTCAGCCCTCCGGTTCGACCCCGGGCTTTATGAGCAAACCTGGAGCCATGTTTCGATGGCTTCAGACGGAGTGGAGAAAGTCGGAAAGAATCCTGTGTCTATCCAGAGATCGAGCTCTCACTTCTCCAACGGCACGTCGCAGAACGTGAGGGCTGTGATGCCATTGGTGCCGAAGATCAGGTCGTTCTGGTTCCAGTTGGGGCCCGGATAGGTGATCTTCGTTGCGGCGGAGGTGGCCTTCAACTTGAGCGTAACCACGTTGCCATGCACAGCACCTGAGGCAATCTTGTCCCTTTCCCCATCCAGGCAGAACTGGCCGGCTAGCGCGTCGAGCCAGATGACTGGTTGGTCGAACTCGAGAGTAATGGCATCCTTGGCTGCGTTAGCATAACTGGCCTTCTTGAGGTTGGGCGCGGTGATCGATTCGGTGACCTTTTTTCCATACACATCGCGTTCAATGAGCGGTTGCATCAGGGTGGCGAATTCCGCCCAGCCGGCCAACGGATAATGACAGGTTCCGGGCGGTTTGATTCCGAGCGTTGGCATGACATCCAGATTGGAATACAGCCGCGTCAAGGATCGTTGCTTTTCGCGAATCATGTTGCCATCACCCATCGAGCAGGCACCCGGCCAAATCTGAAATACATAGTAGTGGCGGAGGTTGGGGAAGTCCTGCTTCCAGGCTGCCGACATGTCCATGAAGTATTGCTGGTAGGCTTTCCAATCGAAATCGCCGGTGGGCCCGGCCATGCCCTGATTGTTCTCACCCTGATGCCATAACACCGCCCGGATGCCGTGGGTCAGGCGGGCTTGTTGCACGCGCCAAAGGATGCGTCCGTAGATGGTTTCCCAGTCGGTGGGCTTGGCATCGTTGCGCTGGTGTTGGTCGATGCGGGTGCCGCCAGCCGCACCATTGATGATAAAGACGGGCACTTTGTTAGTTGCCACCAAGCGTTTGGCGAGTTCCATTCCCCAATACCCCAACTCGGCCTTTTCGCCTTTTTCGGCCTTCCAAACTGGAAGGCACCAGAGGTTTTTGTGCGGGCCCTTTGGGTCGCCTTCGGGCCGGCCATAACTGCGGATCCATTCGCTCGTCTCCGGCGGTGACTTCTCACCGGAATCGGTGGCAAGCGCGTTGGATTGTCCGTCGATTAGAAAAGCATCGCCGCAGACCAAGTTGGTGACGGTTCTCGCCACGGTTTCGGTGGCACCCGTTTTAGTGCCGAACTCGACTTTGTATTTGATAAGTCCCGGCTTGAGTTTAGCGGTCAAGGCATAGGATTTGTCGGCGGTGGGTTTCGCGGTTTCGGTAATCACCAGTTTATCGTCGGCATAGACTTTGAGGAAAACTGAGTCCGCCACTTGCTCTAACGTGCCGTTGTAATATAGCGTTCCTTCATTCTTGAAGGCATCCCTAGCATAAAATTGACCGTCCTCCGGCTGTTCGTCGTTGCCGGGTGTGCGCTGGATCCACGGGTCATTCTTGGGTTCGCTCACTTGCAGCGAGGTGCTCGATTCGCGGGGGGCTCCGCCGTTGTCTATCACCGCTTTGACGGTGAGGGACCCGCTGAATTGCGAACGTTTGAGAAGCAATCTATCGGGGGCGATTTGCTTGATGACGGCACCACCGGAAGCCGTCCAGGTATAATGCAATTCGCCCGCGCCTTTAGCTTGCATTGCTGCGAGATTGCTGATTTTGGGGATTACCTCGATGGTATCGCGGCCGTCCCACTGGGCCGGTGCTTTGAGGGTGAACACGGGCTCGGGAACCGCTTCCTTGATCGTCACCGGAATGTCTTTGGTCTTGACGCCATCGGCATACACCGCCTTGAAGCGCAAGATATAGGAAGTGTCCGCCTCAACCCGCCCCGCGTCGATGGTATAGGTGTTCTGGTCCACTGCCACCACCGTTTCAGCGGCATCACGCTTGATGATCCAATAGACTTTTTGAGCTGCCCCGGCCTTGGCGGTGACGCTCACGCTCTTCCCCTCATCCACCTTGAGCGAGGAGGCCGAAACCGAAAACTCGTTGCCCGGCTGCGGCAGGGTGCCGACGAGGGATTGTAGCGGGTTCTGGTTCTGATAGCATAATTGAATCCAGTCGGCCGAGCGGGTCACTTTGGAAATGCGCACTTCATCGACGTCGCAATCCGACTCCCAGTTGCGATACCAGTTGCCGACAAACATGCGGCAGGGGGTTTTGAAATCCATGGGTGCCTTGGCTGAGGCCACCAATTGGC
>CAIQXC010000608.1 GCA_903875675.1 Akkermansiaceae bacterium | reverse complement strand
CTCATGCCGGAATTGTAGCGGCTGGCGCAAGTTTTTTTGGTTTGATTCTAACGGCACGCGCCTTGCCGGTGATAACGTCACACGCTGCATTTACCACGGCGAGCTGTGCGGGTTGGCAATAAATCACCCACCTGCCGTTGCTGTCTGGGTATCGACCTTGGCCGACAACGACGAACGCATCGCCGACGGAGGCCAGTGCATTGCCTGCGGCTTCGGATAGGAGAATTCTGACAACACCGGGCATCGATAGCGGGCCGGGCGAAAGTATCGGCGAGGCTGGTTCAACGTGTCTTGCCTGCGGCGTTCTAACGTCTGGATTATTCATGGTTTGGCTTTCGGTCGGGTAGGTAGCCCCACGGGGTAGGGTAGCCCCATATTATAGATAATGGGGCCTACCCTACCCACTGTGACTTGGCACGGGGTAGCACGGGGTAACTCACGGGGTAGGCTCATGCTACCCACTGGTTTTTTTGTTCCGGCAAGCATAGCCATTTGATTGAACTGCCGCCCCTCGGGTTCGGTTCGGTGAATGATGAAATGAGTTCTTGCGCCTCGGCTTCGCTGATTGCGTCCCTCGCTGGCTTGTCGCTGCATTTACAGGTGCCCATGATGCTTTGAATGAGCGCCTGCCGCTGCATCGCTCCGGTTGCGAGCGCTTCGACAACATGCGCAGGCGTTGCCTTTTTTCCGCCCTTGCCTGCCGTCCCTGCGGCCTTGCTGTCGCTGATTAGGTCGAGAGCCTCACCATGCCCCACCGGGAGCCACGCGGGCCGCTCTGGGTTGCCTGAGCGCTTCACAAAGTAGGAAGCGGTAAAATCTCCATTTTCATCCTGCCACCCTGTAGTTTGACGTTTCCCAACTTTCACCACAGATAGCCCCTCGGCCGGGGTGGGGCGAAGTGTCAGGATAGAACGGGGGATGTTTGCAACTTCCCCGCCTCCAATTGCTGAATAAACGTCGTCGGTGTTGTCCCACCCATCCGCCGACATTTTCGGCGTGTGGTGGGCAAAAATGGCGGCGCATTCATGGCGCTGCAGGATTGGCATAATTCCTCCGCGCATCCATTCTGACACACTCGAAACAATTTCGCCGCCAATGTATGAAAGAAGCGGATTGACTAGAACAAGGTCCGCCGGTGATTCATCAAGTAGGGCTATCAGATGGCTGTGGAATGACAGGCCGACATGCTCACGGCTGAATTCAGTTCTAAGGTTTTCGTCAAGCGGATCCAAGTCGGCCGCCGTTAGCTGCCGCCCGGTGATGGCCAGCGAGTGTTCAAGAAAACCCTCACGGCATTGCCCGATTGTCACCCCGTCGTCCTCACCGCTGAATATCAGAATGCGCAGCGGGCGGGGCGGTTTGATTCCCATGTAGGGCAGGCCAAGCCCCCAAGCCATCGCCATTTGAAACATGGCAACGGATTTTCCCGCGCCTGCGGTGCTGATGAAGTTTGCAATGTCACCACGACGAAGCCAGCCATTTCCAAGAATAACAGTTTCCGGCGGGACCGTGGTTGGATAAGAATTCACACCGCGAACTATCATTGAACGGGTAGGTGCCTCTGCCTCGGACGTCGGCCCGCGTTGCTCGCTGGCCTCGGCCTGCTGGTCTTGCCAATCATCCGGCGGATTTTTCCAATCTGTACTGGCGATCATTGGTAATGAGCCTTTCCGTTTTGCGGGTTGAAATAGTAAACTGCCTGCCTTCGCTCTTTGTCGGCTCGCCACCCCTGCGGAAGTCTAACGAACTGACTTCGTGTCCACGTTGCAGGATCAGCGCCTAGCGAAACCGCATAGCGCATGAACCTACGCACACGGCTTTCATCTTCGCCCTCACACCGCCACCACGCGTGAAGGCTTTTCCCGCCACTTGATACAATCATTGTCAGCGGTGCAAAACCCCTCAAATGCCAGATGATAGCGGTTTGTTCGTCGGGCGTACCTGAATCAAACTCTGTGATTAGATACTGCCTCGGCCCGGTGTTTTCTAACGTGTGTGCGGATTCCTCGCCGTCGCTCTTCCGGCGGCCGGTGAGCGCAGACATAGGCGACGGCGCAATGAGGGATTGTTCCGACATCTTGCCACGAAATGATTCTCGCGGTGCAGTGGTGAAGCGTGCCATGTCGAGGCCGACGCAAAGAAGCGGATTTCCGGGAAATAGTTCATCAATAAAATACTCTGGATCCTCGCAACGCATTGGTGACACATCCCACAAACCGATTGCGGTCATGCCAGTTGATTCAATGACGGTTTTTCGTGCTTCGGCGTTCACCT
>CAIQXC010000607.1 GCA_903875675.1 Akkermansiaceae bacterium | reverse complement strand
CCCGCCCCGCGCCGCAGGTCGCCCTGACCGAGACGCGATATCTGTATCAATTTCCTGCGAAGGAGGACCCCATGGACATCATTAAAAAAATCGAGCAAGAGCAGTTGAAGCAAGACGTGGCCGAATTTAACATCGGCGACACCGTCAAGGTCCACACCCGGGTGGTGGAAGGCGGCAAGGAACGGGTCCAGATATTTGCCGGCATTGTCATTGCCCGCCGTGGCAGCGGGGTGAACGCCTCGTTCACCGTGCGCAAAATCTCGTACGGCGAAGGGGTGGAGCGCGTGTTTCCGTTGCACACACCGCGTATCGCCAAAATCGAGGTTACTAACAAGGGTAAGGTTCGCCGAGCCAAGTTGCATTACCTCCGTGAGCGTGTCGGCAAGCGGGCCCTGCTCGTTAAATCCGACGGCTGAGGCAGCCCTTCACGGGTATTTTTCTGCAAAAGACATCCCGCGACGGGATGTCTTTTGTTGTGATCAGGGGACGCTGACCCGGTACTTTCTGGTGTGCGCCCGCGCTTTCGGCTTTGCGCAGGCCCCGCGACAACTCAGTATCCGTCCGTGCGTGTTCCCTGGCTTCTCTCGCTCTTTCTAATCATCGCCGCGCCCGTCGCCGTTTGGTGGCTGGGCGTGCGCAAGATGGATTTCCTGAGCCCTCCGAGCGAAGCGCGACTCGCTGCGGTTCGCCAGCACACGACCGCCTCGCTACCGCCTGCAATCATCCCCGATCCCATCCAATCCCCCCAAGCGCCACCATCTCCGCCTGCGGTGCCCAGCCCGGTTTCAGAAAAATTGCCGGAGCCAGCGGTTGAGATTGGCGACCTCAATCCCAATCCCGGTCTCAATAGTTACGCGGAATTGGCTCCGAAAGGGGCCCGCCACCTCATTGAACTCGCCTCATTGTTGGAAACCGCCGGCGAATTGCCCCGCACGCTGCTGGCTTGGGAACGCGTGCTGGACGCCACCACTCCGGACGCGGCCCAAACCGCCGCCGCCATTGCCGCGATCCAACGCCTCCGCCCACTCTTGCCCCCAGCGAAACGCGGCACAGCCAAAGCCACCCAGATTGTCATCCATGCCAGCACCGGCAGCAAACTCGAAACGTCCCTCAAGACCAGCCTCGAACAGGCCGCTCACAGCCTCGAACTCACCTCCTGCGGTTTTCTAAAAGTGACGACGAAGCTCACGATCAACCGAAAAAGCGCCTCCAAGACCAGCAACTCGACCGTTGACATCTGGCTGAGCGGGTCCGCCGAAAAGTCCCCTGCCACCGAACCGCTCTCGTTCGCGCCCGCCAAATCCGAGGTCCAGCAAGCCGAGGTGTTGCGCAAGTTGTTCCTCATCACCAGCAAGCGACTCCAGCAAACGCTCGCCTTCCCACCGCTTTCTCCCATCGCCGCTAACGAAACCCCACTCCACGCCTTGGAATTCCATATCACCCGCCACCACTGGGAGAAATTCGCACGCTCATTCACCCAGCCGACTTCCGCCCCATAAACGACTCAGCCCGGTTTTCACACCGCTTTTAGAACAAAAACCAACCACCTCCAAGCACCGCCGGACAAAAATTGTCCGCAGCGATGGATTGACCTGGCCCGTCGCTCATGTCATCCAATGTGTGTGACGGTTTGGGCGGTTGGCTCTAGCGGAATTGACCGCCCCACCGATCCTCATCCGCCCCACCGCCCCGATCCAACAGCCCCAGCACGCCCAGTCCATGAAAGCCATTCCCGCACTCGTCCTCCTCAGCGCAGGCCTCGCCCTCGCCGCCCCAGATAACGCCAGTCGCTACCTTTCGCTCCAGCAAGAGATGCACCAAGCCATCGCCCGGGGCAATGCCTGGCTCAAATCCCAGCAGAAACCCACGGGCAATTGGGATGACGAAGGGCTGCCAGCCTTCACCGCGCTGGCCCTCACCGCTGCCGCCCGCGATCCGAATCTCGACCGCAAAGCCGCATTGCCGCCGCACTTGGACAAGGGTTATGCTTGGTTGCTGGCCCAACAAAAAGATGACGGCGGCATCTACAATCGCGGCCTCTCCGTCTATAACACCGCCACCGCCCTCACCGCCATCGTCGCCGCTGGCCGCCCGTCCTACGACGCAGCCGCCGTCAAGGCCCGCAAGCACCTCATCAATAATCAGTGGGACCTTGGCGAAAAAGGCAAGACCGACAACCTCAACGATGGCGGCATCGGCTACGGCTCCAAGAAAGACCATACCGACCTGTCCAACACGTATCTCGCCATCGAAGCGCTCGCCCTTTCCAAAAAAATCGTTGATGACGGGAAATTTGGCAGTCAGCCCGACCTCGATTGGGGGGCTGCCATCACATTTATTTCCCGTTGCCAGAACCTGGAGGAAACCAACGATCAGGAAAAAGCCTCCAACGATCCCAAAAACAAGGGCGGCTTCACCTATTCGCCCACCGAATCCAAGGGCGGTGAGGATAAACTCCCTAACGACCACACCGCCCTGCGCTCCTGTGGATCGATGTCCTATGCCGGCCTGCTCTCCTTCATCTATGCCAAGGTCAGCGCCGACGACCCACGCGTGCTGGCCGTCAAGGAATGGTTGGGCAAAAACTACTCAGTGGACGAAAACCCCGGCATGGGCCCTGAGG
This sequence comes from Akkermansiaceae bacterium, assembly GCA_903875675.1. Lineage (GTDB taxonomy): Bacteria > Verrucomicrobiota > Verrucomicrobiia > Verrucomicrobiales > Akkermansiaceae > Luteolibacter. The sequence continues at coordinate 12,655 of CAIQXC010000607.1, read as the reverse complement.
GCTTGTACTATTACTATCAAACCATGGCCAAGGCCCTCACTGCCGCCAACCTCAACACCCTCAAACTTGCGAATGGCACCGAGGTGGACTGGCGCAACGACCTCGGCAAAAAACTCCTCTCCCGCCAGCGCGAAAACGGCTCCTGGGTCAATGATGACGGCCGTTTCATGGAGTCCAATGCCGTGCTGGTGACCGCCTATACGGTGCTCGCCCTCGAGCAGCTCGACGCGTCGATCCCGAAGTGATCCCCACTTTCCATGAATGAGGATGGATCACAGGGGCTGTTGGATTTTGATTCCGGACATACCCATGGCTTTGATAATTGGCGCCAGCAACGCGAGGAGCGCTTGCAGATGGTCCGCGGTGAATGGGGAGTGCCCGTCGGTCGCCGGGTGCGGCTCAAATTGCGCGAGTTCAACCAAGAGTTCACGGGGATTCTGATGCTCGTCGAAGAGCCGCTGAAAATAGATCGGCGGTTGCCGCTCCTGCTCAGAATCCGCAACATCCCGTTCACTCAAGCCGATATCGAACACTGCTCCACCCTGGACTGAGGTCTAACCGCCCCTCGTGCGTGAGGATTTTTTGCCGCTGATGCCCTGATGCGCACTGACTGCGGAAATCTCTTGACGTCGGTAAATATTCTGGCTAACAACATTCATGAGAACTACTACACCTGTTGTTCGCCGCAACCTCATTGCGCTGCTGTCGCTGTCATCCACTCTGTTCGCGGGCGTTCCCGCATACAAATTCGACAAAGCCATTGGCCAGAATGAAATCAAGGCAGCCCCTATCAGCCTTGGCATCAATGCCAAGGACAGCTTGCACGTATTGCTCAAGGATGGGACCGTTATGATGTACGATACCGAGGGAAAACTCACCGGTAGCTTCAAAGCCGATATGAAACCCGCACCATCCACCATGGCCGTGGCCGGGGACCGGATCTATCTGCTCGCCAGTGAGATGGCGCAAACCACCCGCGAATTCCAAGGCAAGAAGGTCAAAGTGAATGAGCCCTCCGGCGTCAAATGTTGCGTGTTTGATCCGGCAGGGGCGAAACAAGCCGAAATCAAACTGGCTGGGGTGGTATCGGCCACCGCCGCGCATTTCGTCGGAGACAAACTCGTCGTCGCCGATTTCTCGCAGCAAAGCATTGTGTTTTTTGCGGTGGCTGGCAACGAGGGCAAAATGACCCGCAAGATCAGCAAGGTGTTCCGTTTGTGCTGCGGCATTTTTGACTTTTGCCCGGGCTCGGATGCCGATTCCATTGTGGTGGCCAACCTCGGAGCATTCAAGGTTCAGACCTTTCAAGCCGACAAGAAGTTCAGTGAATTCGGCGCACGCGGCGAGAAGGAATCCGAGTTTCAGGGTTGCTGCAATCCGGTCAATGTCGCCTGCCTAGCCGATGGCTCCGTAGTCACCGTGGAAAAAGCCCCAACCCGCGTCAAAATCTACGACAAAACCGGCAAGACCGAGCAAGCGGTGACAGGGATCGCCAATCTCGTTGAGGGTTGCAGCCAGATTCCAACTGCCATCGATAGCAAGGGAGCTCTCTATCTGGCATCCGACCAAAAGAAATGCATCGTCAAGTGCGTGCCCGGCGCAGCCGCCGAACCCGCAGCACCGTAGAAATATGAAGACCTGTTGGAGCGCCCTCGCCGTGCTCGGGCTTTGCGCCACGCATGCCTGCGGCGAAACCCGTTTGCCAGTTGATGAAGAAAGCGCGCTGGTGGCTGATTCCGCAGTGGCTGACGACGTCACTGCGGCCCCCAAGCCACTGCGGCTCAAAATTGCCGTCAATGATATCTATTGCAGCAAAACCGCCTGTTCTTGTATCAGCAAGATTGCGACCCGCAGCTTCGATACGGTGGTCGCCAATCTCCAGGCCCGCCACCAAATCACCCTCGAGTTGACTTATTTCATGGAGGTCTTCGACTTGCAGAAAGCCCTGCGGGCAAACCAGTACGACGGCGTGCTGTGCAAGCCGTGGACCGCTCTGCAATACAAGGGCAAAACGCCGGCACGCTTCAAGCGGGTGGCCGATTTGCTCGATCCCGACGACAAAGCGCTGATGAGCGGGGTGTTTCTAACATTGGCTGGATCGTCCGTCCGCACGCTGGCGGACGTGCAGGGCAAGCGGCTTGCGCTGGGGCAGGAGGATGCCTACGAAAAGCATCAGGCACCGCTTATAATGTTAGAGGCAGGCCATATTCAGCCCTCGGCGCAGGTGTTTTTCTCAAGTTGCGGCGAAAACCTCAATGCTCTGATGGATGGCACGGTCGATGTTGCGGTGGTTTCCAGTTATGCGCTTAGCGCCAGTTGCGCCGTGGATTTCGCCAAAGCGGAAGATTTCCGCACGCTGGCTCAAACCGAGAAAATGCCGCTCACCTCACTGCTGGTGGATTTGGCCAAAATACCGGCGGCAGAGGCCGTGCGACTGCAGGCGGCGTTGCTGGACGTATCGGGTGCCCAGGCTCCGAAGGATTTGTTAGGAAAGGGGTTTGTGCTGCCCGCTTCGTGGCGGCCGGTTCTTCCGGTGGTGGCAGTCGGCACCGCGAAACCCGCTGGGCCCACCGTGGAAGAAGCCGCCAAATGAATCCGGGCAGGCGCAGGTTCATTCAGTTTGGCGGGCGGCTCATTGGAGTGGCGGCGCTGGGCGGCACGGGTTGGCGGATTTTCACCGGCAGTGACCCCGACGCGGTTTTTTCGCAGCCCACGGGTCCATACGTTTGGCGAATCAATCCAGACAAATGCACATTTTGCGGCCTTTGTGAAACCGCCTGTGTTAGATTTCCATCAGCCGTCAAAGCCGTCAATGACCAGAAAAAATGTTCCTACTGCGTGGCGTGTTATGGTCATCTATCGGACCTGCATATCTCGTCGGAGAAGATCCAAAGCGAGGGCAAGCGTGTTTGTCCTTATGACGCTGTCGCGCGCCGGGAATTTTCCGGCGGCAAGGACGGGTATCACATTTACACGATTGACGATGCCAAGTGCACCGCTTGCGGCAAGTGCGCGAAACGCTGCAACAAACTCGGCACCAAGTCGATGTTTCTGATCATCCGGCCGGATTTGTGCATCGGCTGCAACCGCTGCGCCATTGCTGCGGTGTGCCCAGAGCAAGCCGTCGAGTGGGCTCATTCCTATCCGGAGGATGATTTTCGTGGCGATTATGAATTGGAACATGCGGCTGTGGGCAGCGACGAGGGGGAGCGGGCGACATCATGAATCGCTGGTGGCAGCTCATCCTTTGTTTGGTGTTGGCGGGTTGGCAGCTGGCCGGCGCGCAGGAAACGGCAACCGACCCGCCGAGCTACAAAATTCCTAGTGGCGAGGACATCAGTTCCAACGAAGGAATTGCCACCTATCGGGAGCAATATCGTCCACAGCAGTACTTTCCCGAGTCCGCCGCATGGGTCGGTGCAGACATTGCGATGCTCGCGGCCATTTTGTTGCTCGGCTGCGTGATGGTTTGGCGTCAGGTGCACACCCGCCACTTCTGGCTGCCAGCCGTCTTGTCGCTGCTCTATTTCGGCTTCCTCCGTGGCGGCTGCATTTGCCCGGTCGGCTCGGTGGCCAATCTAGCCATCGGCATAAGGCATCCCGAGAGGATCGGGCTGAGCACAGGGGTGATGTTCTTGCTGCCGCTGGCGGTGGCCTTGTTTATCGGGCGGGTGTTTTGTATCGCCGGTTGTCCCCTCGGGGTGCTCCAGCATTTGTTGGGTGGCCGCCGCTCCCACACATTGCCGCCGCTCCCACACGCCATCCTCCGCATTTTCCCAGTGATCACCTTGGTGGCAACCGCTTGGCTGGCCCTGCGCGGCACCTGTTTCCTCGTTTGCCTCCTCGATCCGTACAAGACCGCATTCTTTTTGGGTTACGGCTGGATTGAGCGGATATTCCACTGGCTGCATGGCGGCTTGGTCGAGCCTGGGGTGCTGCGGGTTGGCGACCTGATGTCCTGGGGGATATTTGCCGCTGCGGTGCTGCTCGGGCGCTGGATTTACCGCCCGTTCTGCCGCTTTGTCTGCCCGTATGGCGTATTGTTAGGGCTGTTTTCCATGGTGGCTTTCAAGCGTCGGCGCATCGAGCAAAGCCAGTGCGTGCAATGCGGGATTTGTGAAAAACAATGCCCGGTCGATGCCATCACCCGTGACCCGAAAACCCGGGAATACACGATTTCCTCTTACCACTGCATCCAGTGCAACGGTTGCTCATCAAGCTGCCGCAAGGACGGTATCCATTGAATTTCATGATTCCTGGGCAGGCCCGCTTTCGGGATGACTGGGGGCGGCTTCCTGGAGGAATGATTTTCGGCAGAGTTCGGCGTATTTTTCGCCGTTTGCGAGCAACTCGTCGTGCGTACCTTGCTCGATCACCTCCCCCTTTTCCAATACGTAGATGCGCCCGGCATTCTGAATTGTCGATAGCCGGTGGGCGATGACGATGGCCGTGCGGTTTTCCATCAATCGGTCCAGGGCGTCCTGAATTTGGCGCTCAGTTTCCGAATCGACCGATGCCGTGGCCTCGTCAAGGAGGAGGATGGGGGCATTTTTGAGCAAGGCGCGGGCGATGGACAGGCGTTGTTTCTCGCCGCCCGAAAGCTTGACGCCACGTTCGCCGACGTTGGTATCCAAGTGCTTCGGCAGGGCCCGCACAAACTCGCTGGCATGCGCGGCGCTCAGGGCGACCCACAATTCGTCGTCATTGGCATCTCGCTTCGAGAGGAGGAGGTTTTCCCGCACTGTGCCATTGAACAGGAACGGTTCCTGAGTGACATAGGCCAGGTGCTCGCGCAGGGATGATTTGGCCAGTCCGCCTATGTCCTCACCGTCGATGGTGATGGTGCCGGAATTGACCTCGTAAAAACGCGCTAGCAACGACAGCACAGTGGTTTTTCCGGCTCCCGTGGAGCCCACCAGGGCGATGGTTTGGCCGGGCAGGGCCTCGAGTGTGACGCCGTGGAGGGTTGGTTGCTCCTGATAGGTGAAGGAAACCTTTTCGAAACGCACGGCACCCCGGATGTGTTTGGGCAGAGATTTGCCGTGGCGGGCGTTGGGCTCTTCCTCGGCATCAAGGATCTGGAATACGCGGTCGGCTGCCGCACGCCCCGATAGAACCATTTGATTGAGCGAGTTGAGACGCTCAATCGGCTCGTAAAACAACGACAAAAACAGCAGAAATCCAGCAAAATCCCCCATATTCAATTCGCCCCGCATCACCGCCGACCCCCCAAATGCCAGCACCAGCACATAGCCGCTCATCCGCAAAAACGACATCCCCGGCGAATACACCGCCCACCACCTCATCATCCTCAACGTGCTGCAGCGCAACAGGTCCGAAAACCGGTTGAACCGGGCGTGCTCGTCGGCCTCTGCTGCGTAGGCTTTGATTTGGCGTACCCCCGAAATATTGTCGTGCAACAGGGCGTTCAGGTCGGACGCCGCCTCTCGTTGGTTGCGGTAACGATCCCGGCCACAGGTCGAATAAATCCAGGCCGACAAGGCCAAAAATGGCACTGGCAGGGTCGCCCAGGCTGCGACACCAGGATTCAGATAGAACAGAAAGCCTCCAACACTCAGCACCTGCAACGCCGCCACCAGTCCCTGTTCGATGCCGTCAATGAGCACACGCTCCATGTTGGTGACGTCCTCGACGACCCGCGTCATGATGTCGCCAGTGCGCCGGGTATCGAACCAACGCAGCGGCAAACGCTGGATTTTCGCGTAAACATCCGAGCGGATATCGAAGATGACCTTCTGCTCAAACGTGTTGTTGATGAGGATGCGCAGCGCATTGAGGCCGTCTTTGACCAAGAATCCGAGCAGGGCCAGCCAGATCCAGAGAAAAAATTCGTCATGGCGAACGGGATTTGGAATAATATCGTTGATGACGTGGCGAGTTGCATTGGGGAACACAAAGATCGCCAGCGTCATGCCCATGGCACAGAAAAACTGAGCAACTGCAAGGCCTGGATAGTGACGAAGATAGGCTAGAACGCGAAAAATTGACTGCATGGAAGACCCCCACTGATGGGCGCTTGTGGTTGCTTTGTAAAGCCGTGCTGAAAATAAATTCAAAACTTCCTGAAATTTGGGGTTGCGGTGTGGGTAGGGCTATCCCTACTGTCCTGCGCACACGACGAACCCAACCCGCCCAACCAACCAATCCTATGGCCAATGTTTTCGGAATTCTAACTGCAATAGTACTCGCACTGGCGTCCTTTGTCGCTTACAAAAACAAGGATGCTTACGCCAACGAGTTGTCCCATCGCAAGGATGAGGATCGCAGGCTCGCAGCCACCAAGCTTCGGTTGAAGACCGCTCAGGACAACTTGAAGGCGACGCACAAGACCCGGACCGACACTGAGGAGGTTGTCGCCAAGCTCAAGGCCGACGAAAGCGCCCGCAAGAAGGCCAACGACGTTCTCAAGCAGGACATTGATGCCAAGACGGCGGTGGCGGATGCCAACAAGACCAAGTTGGACCAGATTCGTGAGCAAACCAAGGCGATTGGCGAAATCCGCGAGCTCGCCCAGAAGGTCAAAACTCTGCGCACTGAAATGGACGCCCTCAAAGTGTCGATCGCCGATAACCTCACCAAGCTGGCTAACCTCACCCAAGACAACGCCCAGACGGTCGGTCGCAATGATGTTTTGAAGAGCCACACGGACATGATCTCGCGCCGCGAATCATTCTTCACCAAGGCTCAAATCAACTCGATCTTCCCTAAATGGGGATTCGTCACCCTCGGCACCGGCCACGTCTCCGGCGTCGTCACCGGTTCCACCCTCGAAATCGTCCGCGAGGGTAAAACGATCGCCAAGTTGCTTGTCACTGCGGTGGAGACTAACACAGCCTCCGCCACCATCATCCCCGATTCCCTCGCTGAAGGTACCGTGCTGATGGTCGGTGATCAGGTCGTTCCCTCACACAAACCTGCTGCCAAGACCAAGGTCCCAGCTAAACCGGCGGGACCAGCCAAAGACGACGCTGCGGCCAAAGACGAGGCACCGGTGAAAGACGAGGCACCAGCCAAGGACACCGCGCCGACTGCGGATCCCTCGATGGAACCTGCACCCGGTCCAGCCACCGAACCCGATGCCACCCCGGCAGCGACCCCCGAAGCCACCCCCGAATCCAACTGATTTTCACCAACCCTAAAACTTTTCCCAAGGAACACTCATGAAAGTCAAAGTCACCTTAATCATCCTAGCCATTCTCGCCATCGGTGGTGCCGCTTGGACATCTCACCAGCACTTGGAGAAATTCAAGGATCAGCAGCAAAAACGCTTTGCCGATATCTCCGAAAACAAGGATAAGACCCATCAGTCTGAAATTACCGAAAAGGACCTCAAGGATGAGCAGGGCGTGCTCAAAACCGTGCAGAACACCCGCGAGGAAACCAAGCAAAGTATCACTGTCCTCAAAACCAAGGAAATCGATTTCAAACGTCAAATCGCTGATCTGGATACCACCATCGCCGGTCAAAACGTCGAATTGGAAGGGCTCAAAAAGACATTGGCGGAAATCAAGCTCATTCTAACCGAGCTGGGCGATGGCATCACAGACACCAACCTCCCGGAATATTTCAACAAAATCTCCGATGATAAAAAGGTCCTCGAACGCAGCCTCGAAGAGAAAGAAGCCTTGGTGGCCGCTGCCGAAAAACGCCTCGCCGACAACAAGGCTGAGGAGAACCGCCTCATCGACAAGAAGCTTGAGCGCAATGTGCGCATCCAGCACAACGCGATGGAGGCCGTCATCACCGGTGTCAACCAGGACTGGGGATTTGTGGTCATCGGGGCGGGCAGCAACACGGGTTTCACGCCCCAGACATCGCTGCTGGTCAAGCGCGATGGCCGCCTCATCGGCCGCGTCCGCCCCACCGCCATCGAACCAGCCCAAACGATCGCCGATATCGACTTGGAAAGCCTCGCCTCCGGTGTGCGCCTCCAACGCGGTGACCGGGTGATTCTTGCCAAACCCGAAAGCCACTAATAACCGCTTTCAGAAGTTTTCTTCTTAAACCAGCTCCGCGGGCTTGCGTCCTGCGGAGCTTGTTTTATCATCAGCCCATGCGTGGAACCTTATTGCTGCTGATGACCGCCGCCGTTGCAGGCTTGGGCCTCACCTCTTGCAACACCAACAAGGAACCCGAAATTGTTCCGGTGCCACCGACGACCGATACCACCAAGATCCCTTGGAACTCCCAAGGTGGCACAGGTGGCGGCCAGGGCCAGTTCGGCATGCTCCAACAGAACCAATACCGCCGGTGAGCGCGGATCCTCAATCCCGGTGATATGGGGAGCCGGCTCGCAGTGAGGCCACCCGGTAAAGTTGCTCTAGCAGAACAACCAGAGCCAGCTCATGTTGCAGCGTGAAGGGTGATAGCGTGAGCACCCATTCGCAGGCATCCCGAAGATCAGGCTCATGTCCATCTGCCGCGCCGATTAAAAAAGCCAGTGTCTTGACGTCACCGCGGCGCTCAAAGGCCTGGAGTTTTTCCGCAAGGCCGCGTGTGCTCAGCATCTCACCGCGTTCGTCCAGCGCCACCCTCAGACACCCGTGCGAGCGCTCCAACAAGCGCGCCGATACCTCCGAGCGGCTCCCAGCCTTGACGACCACCCATTCGTAGGAACCCAGTCGCGACAGGCGCTTCAAATATTCATCCGCCCCGGCCTTTGCGTAGGCCAGGGCTGGCTTGCCAGCTACAATGATACGTATATGCATGGGACGTCGCAGTGCTTGTCCCGGCCGAAATCTATGCGCCAGTCGGGATTTTCAAACGTCAGGCGCCCGCCTTCTTGGCCCAAGAGTCGCGCAGGGCAACCGTCCGATTGAAAACCGGCTTGCGGCCGGGCTGATGATCGGCGCTGTCGGCCACAAAATAGCCGATGCGCTCGAACTGGCAGGCAAATCCGGGTTCCGCAGTCGCAAGGCAGGGCTCTATTTTGGCTGTGATCGTCGTTAGAGATTGTGGATTGATCACGCTGAGGAAGCCGCCCTCGGCGGCGTCTGGATCCTCGACGCTGAAGAGACGCTCGTAGATGCGAAGCTCGGCATCGGCACCGTGAGTGGCATCGACCCAATGGATGGCGGCACGGCATTCCACGCCCTCGGGGGTACTGGCCCCAAGCGTGCCGGGCAGCACTTCGGCGCGGACGAGCGTGACCTTGCCGTCCGCGTCCTTTTCGTAGCTGGTGCAACGGATGATATGGGCACCACGCAGGCGGACGTGGCGGTCCGGCCCAAGGCGATAGAATTTTTTGGGTGGCACTTCCATGAAATCGTCTCGTTCGATCCAGATTTCCCGGCTGAGGGTGACTTGGCGGACGCCGGCGTCGGGGTTTTGGGGGTGATTGGGGATATCGACTTGTTCGAGGGTTCCCGGGAGGTGATTTTCGAGGATGACCTTGAGTGGGTCGAGCACGGCCATGCGGCGCGGGGCGCTGGAGTTGAGAAAATCCCTGACGTCAAACTCCAATAGCGCCACATCAGTCGTGCCATTGAACTTGGTGATGCCCACGCGCCTGCAAAAATGACGCAGCGCGGCCGCTGGATAACCTCGGCGGCGGATGCCGGAGAGCGTGGGCAGGCGCGGATCATCCCAGCCGCAGACGTGACCTTCTTGGACGAGTTGCAGCAACTTGCGCTTGCTCATGATGGTATAACTCAGGTTGAGCCGGGCAAACTCAATCTGGCGCGGCTTGGAAGGCACCGGGCAGTTGTCGATGAACCAATCGTAAAGCGGCCGGTGGTTCTCAAACTCCAGCGTGCACAGCGAGTGGGTGATGTGCTCCAGCGCGTCTTCGAGCGGATGGGCAAAGTCATACATCGGATAGATGCACCATGCGCTGCCGGTGTTGTGATGCTCGGCGTGCAGGATCCGATAGATCACCGGATCGCGCAGGTTCAGGTTGGGCGAGGCCATGTCGATTTTGGCCCGCAACACGCACTCGCCTTCCTTGAAGTCGCCGGCCCGCATGCGGGCGAAGAGGTCGAGGCTCTCCTTCAAGGGGCGATCGCGGTGGGGCGAGTGGACACCGGGTTGGGTAAGGTTGCCGCGGTTGGCGCGCATTTCCTCGGCGCTTTGTTGTTCCACATACGCCTTGCCTTGCTCAATGAGATGCACCGCGCATTGATAGTAGAACTCGAAGTAATCGCTGGCATAATACAAGTACTCACCCCAATCAAAGCCGAGCCACTTGACGTCGGTCTTGATGCTTTCGACGTATTCGAGTTCTTCTTTCTCCGGGTTGGTGTCGTCGAAGCGTAGATGGCAACGGGCACCACTGGCGGCGTTTTCCTGGGCAATGCCAAAATTCAGGCAAATTGATTTAGCGTGGCCGATGTGGAGGTAGCCGTTGGGTTCCGGCGGGAAGCGGGTGATGGTGGTGGCGTGCTTACCGCTGGCCAAGTCCGCAGTGATGATCTCGCGGATGAAGTCGAGCTTGGCCGGGCGGAGGTCGGGGGCAGAATCGAGGATAGAATCGGGCATGGGAAATGGAATGATTAGATATCAGTGATCGGGGGAAGGCGAGAGACCGCTGCGCTGCCAGGCAGAAGCCTGGAATTGGAAGTGCCATACTCTGTCCAAGATCGATGCTCTGCTCGAGTCTTGTAGCGAAGCGGTCTTCTGTCTTGTAGCGAAGCAGTCTTGCGTCTTCTCATGCGATTGCCAGCTGGGTGAGCAGGGATTGATTGAGGCGGATTCCAGCATGAAAATTCTCGAGCGGGAAATTTTCGTTGGGAGCGTGGACCTGCGCATCGGACAGGGCCAGTCCTAGCAAAAGCGTGTCGGCTCCGAGGATTTCGCGAAACGTCTGGACGATGGGGATGCTGCCGCCTTCGCGGATCAGCACTGGTTCGGCACCAAAAACGCTGCGCAGGGCGGCTTGGGCGGCCAGGCCGAAAAGGCAATGGGGGTCGGCGGCGTAAGGTTTGCCGTCATGGCCGTGCCGGACCTCGACGGTCACGCCGGGCGGGCAATGGGCCAGGAGGTGGCGGCTGACCTTGGCCATGATGTCCTGAGGCGATTGATCGGGGACGAGGCGGAAGGAGAGTTTGACGAAGGCTTCGGCGGGTATCACCGTTTTAGATCCCTCACCTTGATAGCCGCCGCCGATGCCATTGACCTCGGCGGTTGGGCGGGCCCATGTGCGCTCGGCCGAAGAATAACCGGGCTCACCGAAAAGCCCCGGCGAACCGGATGCACGCTGGAAATCCTCGTCGCTCACCCCGGGAATGGTTGACCACATCGTGCGTTCCCAGGTTTCCAAGGGCCTCACATCATCGTAAAACCCGTCGATGGCCACCCGCCCGTCGGCCGTGTGCAGGCTGGCAACCAGACGTGCGATGGCGGTGGCGGGATTGGCCACCACGCCGCCGAACAGGCCGGAGTGCAGGTCGCCTTTGGGCCCCCGGATGATGGCCTCGCAGCAGGTGATGCCGCGCAGTCCGTAGCCGAGGGTCGGCACGCCCGGGGCGACCATGCCAGTGTCTGAGATGGCGATCACATCGCAGCGCAAGGCGTCGCGATGCTCCAGCAGAAATGGCGCGAGATTGGGGCTGCCGATTTCTTCCTCGCCTTCAAACAGGAAAATGAGGTTCACCGGCAGTTCGCCGTGTTGCCGCAGGGTTTGCTCGACTCCTAACACATGGGCGAACATCTGGCCCTTATTGTCGGCCGACCCGCGAGCCCAGATTTTGCCATCCCGGATTTCCGGGGCAAATGGCTCGCTCGTCCACAGGGCGAGCGGATCGACCGGTTGCACGTCATAGTGGCCGTAAATGAGCACGCTGCGGCGACCCGCGACATGGGCATTTCTAGCCACCACGAGCGGGTGGCCGGGGGTATCGTGGAGTTGTGCACTGAGTCCCATGGCGGTGAGCTTGGCCAACAGCCATTCGGCGCAAGCGCGGACGTCGCCTGCATGGCGGGAGTCCGTCGAGATGCTCGGAAAGCGCAAAAAAGCAAATAGGTCTTCGAGTTCAGGGGTCACGCGCCGATATTGGCGCGGATCGGGGGCATTCCGCAAGCCGAATCACGGTGCTGCAATCGTCCAGGCCGAACTTCAACATCATTACCTAACGGAATTCTCCGACTGCCCTCCGAACTCAGTAATCGACCTCATTATTGACCAAGATGCGAGCAGTCGAATTCCCTGAAGTGCCGACGCCATAGGAACTGTCAGGCAGCCTCTGGACCGCGCAGGTATAAACAAGCGGCGGTCTGTGAGCGCCGATGTGCATGAAATGGCACTTGTCGAATAGACGGGTTCATTGGCGGTTCATGGGCATCGGCGGTCATAGACACGCCCCTACAAGGCGACAGAATTTCTTGCGCGGCTCATGAGCTTGAGGGAATTTCACGGAATTGAACTGGTTCGACCCAGTGGCTATCTTGAGGTCGAACGCTGAGCTCTGGCCCTTGGGCCAAGCTATCGAACCGCCCTCGGGGGGTTGTTAGTCTGAAAAATCGGACTTTCGGGCACCGCATTTATAACGCCTACCACAGATTGTGCCAGAGCCCTTGAAAAGCCAAAGTCGCTGTTGTTAGGTCAAGTTTTCCAAAACCGGATGGATTAACGATTTCCGGGTTGATTTTGGACCTCGGCGTGAGCTCAGTCGAACGATTTTTGAAGTGAGCTTGGTTT
>CAIQXC010000606.1 GCA_903875675.1 Akkermansiaceae bacterium | reverse complement strand
TCCCGGCACAACCGCTTGGTATAAGCAGCGGAGAACGCGCCCGACCGCAGTTTTATCGGGTCGGGAATATCGGCCAATAATGACAGGGGCTTCGGCATTCCGAGCCCTTGTTAGCAGGGAAAATCCGCCGTGTTCCGCACAAAATGACCCCGGCCCAAACTTTTCTCCGCAGGGGCACCGAATATTTACCATGGTTTCTCTTCCTTCCGTTTCCGATCTGCCCCATTCTGACTTACTGCCCCCTCCATACCCGCCCCGGGTTCCGAGATTGTTAGCATTTCACAGCAATTTCCCAATGACGTTCTGATTCTACAACGAAATCAATCGTGCCTCGCCTGTAGCGCTACTGTTAATTGTCCCGAAACGTCTCCCTCCAATATGAATCCTCTCACCGCCATCGCCGCCGCCTTCATCGCGCTCCAGACGGAACTCCGCACCCGCTTCAACGCGGCCTTGGGCAAACTCCCGCCCCTCGAAAAATTCGAAGGTGGCAACGCCGTACTCAACATCATCTCCTCGATCGACTGGGCCAAGGAGCGCCTCGATGAATGCACGGGCGATGTCGAAGGTGCCCTCGCTGCTGCCTGTTCGAAGATCGCCGGTTTTGAGAAACAAGCCGCCGATCCGATCGCCGCCATCGATGGGGTCGCATGGTAACAATTGTTCGAGGTGTTGAGAGCCCTTTTTTTGGGTTTGTGCCTCCTGCCTGATCAAGCAGCATACGGATCTATCAGGTCTATTTCTCTGTTGTTTTATCAGGGGCTTTTCGCGCATTTGATTGGAGGGGCTATCTGCGAATCACCCAGGACCATGAGCGGGCAATGGCAGGCGGATACCCACCACTCATTGGCGCAGCATGGGCCACGGCGGATCGGAGTCCGCCGCCCCGTGCAGATGCTCAGAACTCAGTGTTCGAACACTGAGTTCTGAGGTTAGTGTCTGCCGGTCACTGGAACTCAACTATTCAATCAATAGCGGAGCAGGCACTTCACCACTTCGCCGCTTTTGACGGCTGCCAGGGCATCGTGGATCTGCTCAATTTTGAATTCATGAGTCACGAATTCGGAGGCTTTGAGTTTGCCTTGGCGGATCCACTCGCACAGCGGTTGCTGCGCTTCACGTTCCCGCCAGCGCGTCGGCCATTGATGGACAAAGAGATTGAAGTTATAGGGACCGAGGGATTTTTTAAGGGGTATGCTCTCGGCGGCTATCACTCCGTAGATGCATATCGAGCCGCCCATCTTGATGAGTGGCAACGCACTGTTGACCAATTTTTCACTGCCGACGGCATCCACCACGGCATCGAGTTTTTTGCCAAACTCCTTCTCCAATGCCGGCAAGTCCTCGGGACTGAAAACCGCGTCTGCACCCATTTTCAGGGCCTGCCCGCGTTTGTGCGCTAACGGATCCACCACTCCGATCCAGTCCAAGCCCAACAATTTACCGAATTTGACGAAGCTCAGTCCGACCGGACCGGCACCAAACACGAGGATTCGGTTGCCTGCCTGGAGGTGGAAATCGCCGAAGCCGGCATAGACTTCGCGCCATGTGCAGAGCAGCGCGGCTTCCTCGGCTGCTATATCCACATCTACCCGCGTCTGAATCTCGTAACACTCAAACCATCCATGTTCGGCATCGGCCACCCCGTCCTCCACCATCGCCATGTGATCGTTAGCAAGTGTCAGGTCGCAAAACCCGCCCCAGCCACTCGCATACTTGGGATCGGAAAAATCAAACAACAACCCGCCGATGACACGGTCGCCAGGCTTGAAATTGCGCACCTTCTCGCCGACCTCCTGGACCATGCCGGTGCCTTCATGGCCTAACACCAACGGATACTTATCCACACCGGGAAAATGCCCCGTGACGAGCTTGCCATCGGTGGCATTGCACAGGCATGCCACGTCGGTTTTAACCAACGCCTGATAGGGGCCAGGCTTGGGCGGATCGAGCTGGATCAACTCGACTTGATTGGGTGTCACAACTGCGATGGCTCTCATGGTGTGTTTTTGATTAAATGATTTTTGCCAGATCGTCGTACACGGACACCAGCGCCCGATAGGATTTTTCCAGCAGTGGCATCATCTGGCGGTAGCGTTGCTGGTTGGCGGGATTGGGTGTGGATACATGGTCCACTTTGATGAAGCGATGGATCACTTCGAAGTCAGGGAAGAGCCCGACGGCCACTCCGCCGATGACTGCCGCCCCCATTGAGGTGGCTTCCTCCAAGAAGTTCAACGACTCAACCGGGCAGTCGTAGATATCAGCCATCATTTGCCGCCACACCGAGCTCTTGGCCCCGCCGCCAATCACGGTGATCGTATTGAGCGGCACATGTTGCCGGAAAATATTGACGATGATGCCCAGGTTCATGGTGACGCCTTCCATCACCGCCCGCAGCACGTCCTCGCGCTTGCTGGCCAAGTTCAGGCCGATAAAGGCACCGCGAGCGTCCGGATTCCACCACGGTGTGCGCTCACCGAGCATGTAGGGGAGAAACAAGATTCCATTGGCACCCGGGGTGGATTGCGCGATGGCCGCGTCTATCAATGCGTAGGGATTCGTGTTAGTCGCAGCGGCGGCAGCGCATTCGGAGATGCAGATGACTTCCTTGAGCCATTGCAAACTCGATCCGGCTGTCTGCATGGTTCCCGATGGGTGCAGGTAACCCGGCACGCAATGCGCCCAATTCATCGTGCGCATCTGCTCATCCACAATCGGTTTCTCTACCGTCAACGCGATCCAACTTGATGAACCCAGATAGTTGTAAGCACTGCCCGGCTTGATGCAGCCGACACCCACTCCGGCACAACTGCCGTCTCCCCCACCCAGCGCCACTGGCGTGCCAACCCGCAAACCGGTGGCCGCCGCCGCTTCCCGGGTGAGCTCGCCTAATACTTGCGTCGAGTCCATCGGATCGGGAAACATCGCCGGATCCACCCCTGCCAGTTGGATGATGCGCTCCGACCACTTGAAGGTATTCAGGTCAAACGCGTTGGTGCCGGAGGCGTCAGAAAAATCCGTGGCCATCTTGCCTGTTAGGCGGAAGTTGACATAATCCTTGGCGCAAAGTGTCTTATGCGTTTTGGCATAGATGCCCGGTTCGTTGTCCCGCACCCACATCAATTTCTCCAACGTGTAGGACGGGCTGACGCGATGGCCCACAATGCCATAGAAATCCTTAAGCTCAATCTGCTCCAAAATGCCAGCGGCCTGCACCGCCGCCCGCTGGTCACAGTAAAGCATCGACGGGCGCAACACCTCGCCGGCCTTGTCCACCAGCGTGCAGCCCATCATTTGGCCACTCAATGCGAGCACTGCAACGTCAA
This sequence comes from Akkermansiaceae bacterium, assembly GCA_903875675.1. Classification (GTDB taxonomy): domain Bacteria; phylum Verrucomicrobiota; class Verrucomicrobiia; order Verrucomicrobiales; family Akkermansiaceae; genus Luteolibacter. The sequence continues at coordinate 5,717 of CAIQXC010000606.1, read as the reverse complement.
CCGGATCCACCTTGGCTTGTGCCAGTAGCACCTGGGTCGAGTTACAGACCGCATGCCACCAGTCAGCGGGATCCTGTTCGGCCCAGTTGCCGTTGAAGAAATGCGTCGGATAGGCGACGGTTTGACTGGCGACAAGGCGGCCGTCATCGGAGTACAGGGTGGCTTTATTGCCGCTTGTGCCCAGATCGTGGGCGAGGATATACCGGGACATGGGGAGAATCGTCGATTAGGGGATTAGCCGCCGAAAAGGTTGGCTCCTGAATAACTGATGAGGCCAAGGATGGCCCCCCCGATGATCCCGCCGAAGACGAGCGCTGCGACGCGCGGCAGGCTCTCGCGCACCAATGCCAGGCGCTCGCCAGGTTTACCCATAAACAAGCTATGGCACCACAGGCCGATCGCGATGGTGGTACCCATATCCACCCACGGGCAGGCACCGCGGTAAGCCTGATAAATCATACCATACTGTTTGATGCCACCATCCGGACTGGCAATGCAATCCGGATTGATGCCAAAGCCGGGCAGCTTGTGGTTAACCACCCAGAACGTGCCGATGATGATAGCCGCACTGAGCATGCCGCCCGCAGGACCAAAATCCTCCACCAGCTTGCCCCAGCAAATGATGACGACGAACGTCACACAGAACGATCCGAAGATGGTCGTCAAAATGCCTGCGGGCGTCATCCCGATGGCATCGTAATAGGTCGATAGAAAAGCAATCATGAAATGGGTTAGGCTGAATCTCAGAATTTGTTAGCGTCGGCGTTATATCGTGGCAGGACTTGTTTGACGACGACGGCGGCGGCAGCAGCCAGCACGCCGCCGATGGCGCAGCAGACAAATGTGGGGATGGCCTGGAGGAAAGAGGCGTCCAAACGCACTACGCCCCAGACGATGCCCGCCGCACTGATGGCGAACCCTTGGTCCACCCAGATCTTGCCATTTGGATTTTCAACAACTCCGAGCCAGTGGTTGAAATACCACATGATGCTGATGATGATGGTGGCGGCCATGAAGCCACCCATGATGCCATAGCTCTTCCACAGCTCAGGCCACACGGCAAAGCATGCGGCACCACAGATGGCACCGCCAATGGCCGTCGAAAAATGTCTTTTCCAATTCATGCGAAATTTCGGTTGTTATTTAATGGGCTCGAGCTCTGCAATGGTGTAGGGCTTGCCGTGTTTGGTGTTCACCTTGTCCGGTCCCGTGACCAAATCGAAGCAAGTGACGATAATCTTGCCGTTCCACAGGATTGGCTCACCGGGTTGGGCCAACTCGCCCTTGCTGCCATCGGAATCGGGGCTTTTGGCAATTCGGTGGACCTTGGCATCTGGGGTGACCACGGCGACAGCGTTTTCAGAGAAGTCCGACACATAGAGATTGCCCTTGTCGTCGAAGCTGATGCCATCGGTGGTGCGCATCTCTTTGAGATCCACGGCCCACACGTTGTTGCCGGTGACTTTGCCATCCGCATCAAACGTGATCTTATGGATGGCACCATCGCCAAAGTTGCCCACATACAAATTGCCGACCTTGTCAAACGCGATACCGTCGGCACCGTACTGGCACTCGGCGTTGCGCGTGATGAGTGTGGTGATCAAGTTAGGATCGGCCAGAGTGTTGGTTACCTTGATGTCGTGAGCATCCAGTGGGAATCGATAGACACCGCTCAGCAGGCGTCCGCTGGGGTCCTTGACGTTGGACATCATGCTTTGGGTGACGTAGATGTGGCCGCCATGAACACGCACTCCGTTAGGATGCTCCATACCTTGCGCCACAATGGTGGTTGTGACCACCTCGTTGCCCTTGATGCGAAGGCGCAGCATGCGGCCTTTGAATTTGCCCTTGGGTTTATCCGTCCAGCCCTGATTGTCACAGATATAGAGGTCGCCATCCGGCCCGAATTCAATGCCCATCGGGCAGGCCAAGCCGGTTTCCGCCAGTACCGGGATGTTCACCCATTTGTGGACCTTGTTGTCCTTGCCGATTTTGATCAGGCAACCGGGTTGGCTCTGGTCTTTGAAATTCGGGCAAGCCACCACCAGATCGCCGTCCGGCGCAATGGCCATGCCATCAGGTGTGGGGCAAGCATCTGGCAGCGTAGCGAACAACCGCGACGTTTGCATGGCTGGCTCAGCTGCGGACGCTGCGCTGCCTAGGCCAGCGGCCAGAAAAGCGAACGTGCCCAGAGCGACTGTGGCTATGAGGGTATTGCGACCCAACGGAATGTGATATGTGTGCATGATGTTATTTTCGGGGTTACTAGTCAGATATCATTGGTTCGGGGCGGGACTCTTGGTGGCGTCACGGCCCCAGGCTTCGAACTCGCATAGGACTCAGCACTTTTCCTCAGTCGGCTTGAGGTTCTTGAGCAGTAACCAAGTGACGGTGCGCTTGGTAAAGATGAGTGTTTTGATCATTTTCGGGGGGCCTTCATCATGTCTTGCAGGGCTTGGTTATCCTCATCTCCGAAACGCTTGCGCTTGTCGGAATAACGTTGATATTTGGCGATCTCGTCCGGATTCCATGCATTCGCCTCGGTGTAATCACCGCAAAATGGCACGCCTAAATCGATCCAAGCCGCGAGTTTTTCGAGGTCCTCCCGTGTGAGCACGACCTTCTCATGGCCTTTGTCCAGCAATTCCATCAACTTGCTCTTGTTTGATCCGGCGCTGTATGGGGCGATCAATGTCGGGACGGATGCGGCACTGATCCAGTTGACCATCGGATGGTCTGGATTTCCCCGCCATCCCTGCTGCTTGACGTGCTTGTTGTCCTTTGCCTTGGCATGGGTTAGATATAGGTAGGATTCCATCCAGCGGCGCTTGGCCCCTTGATCGATCACTTCTGTGCTTGTGAGATCGTAGGGAACGTCCTTCTTGCCGTCGTGGCACGAGGCGCAATGAGCATCAAGTATGGGCTGGATCTCGCGGACATAGCTGAACCCGCGTGCCGGACCGTAGAACGGTTTGAGCGTTTGGGCACCGGACTGGAACGCTTTCGTTTGATAGCCGGTCACCGGCGGGGAACTATTCTTTGGCTCGTGGCAACCGGTGCACGAGGCGTTCTCGCCTGGTTGCAGGGTGGACCAACTGCGCATCGATTGGACCATGCGCCCCTTGGCATCGAGCAATTGGAAATAGACCGGTGTGCGTGCCGGTGCTTTAAAAAACACCGAGCCATCGTCGTTGACGGTCGCGTCTCCGAGGATCGCCTTCGGATCCCATGTACCGTTGCCGATAGCCACCGGTGTGCTAACCAGCGCGCCGCCACCCGGCCCCCCATTGCCGTTTTCGCCGACTCCTGCTGCACGCCATTTCAAGGTCACCACCCGCAGGGTTTTCACTGTGCCACGCGCCACCCCGGCCATCGGAGGACCGGCATACACGTCCTGCACATAATAGGTCCCTTCCTGCTTGTGATAATCCACCAGACCAGAGTGCCGAACGACCGTTTGCCTGACCCGCACGGGAATCGGCTGATTGGATGGTAGGGCCGGATCGCTCGCCAACAATTCCCGCCGCCCACTCTGATCCATCCAATAGACGCCGAATCGCGGTGCAAAACTCCCGCCGGCATTCTGCCAACCCAACGGATGATAGGCCAATACCAGCTCGGTTTCGCTGAGTGGATAGGGGTATTGAAACAGGTCGCCCTGTTGGCCGTAAGCATCGATTCGTTCCGCCTTGGTTTCGCGCACCGGAGCGATGAGTTGCGCGCCCTCGGCTTCTTGGCGGCCCTTGGCTGGGTCTAGCACAATCAACTTGCCGGTCTGCCGGGTATGGTGACCGGTGGCAATGGCCATGATCTTGGTCGTGCCGGGGATTCCTCGGGCGTGCAGAATGGTCGTTGGAAACCACGAACTGCCGCCGTAAACCTCGGTCTGTCCGGTCCCATCGGGCATCATTTGCAGGAGCGGCTGTGGAAAGACTTGCGAGCGGTCGTTGTACTCCCAGCGGGTGTAGAGGATGCGCCCGTCGTCCGTGACCGATGGAGAATTGTTATGCACCTGATCAAACGTGAGACGGTGGATGAACTTGCCGTCAGAATTGCATCGATACAGGTTGCTCACCTCGGTCCACCAACAGTCCACGGTTTGAACGCAGCGTGATGAGTTGAACAAAATGTCACCGTCGGGCAGATACACCCCTTCGTAATCCGCCACTCCCAAGCCGCTCGTCAATTGGCGGATCTTCCGTGTGATCAGCTCCATTTCATACAAGTGGTAGTCGTCTTCGCGGTCGGACTTTTTCCAAGCAAACAGCACCCGCTTGCCATCGTAGGAAACGTCAGGGTCTCGAATCACACCTTTCTTGTCCTCCAACAGCGTCTCGACGTCGGATTGGCCGCCTTTGCATGTCAGTAGGCAGAGCGCGGATCCGGGATAGAAATGGCGCTCGGACTGGGCATCGGATTGGCCTTCGGTGTACGCATAATGCGAACCGCCCATGTTGTAATGCTTGGTGAAAACCAACTGCGGGGCCTTCTCGACCAACCCGCCCAGCCGGATGACCCGTCGCGCCTCGCAGGCCTTGAAGTAGTAGGCGAGCAGCGCCCGAGCGTCGTCACTAGCAGGGGCTTGGGCCTTGTCCCATTCTGCCAGCCCAGCTGCCTGCACTTCTTTGAGCACCTTGGCGATCATGTCCCGCAGCACGGTGGACTCGGGCTTGGCCAGCCATTCCCATGCTTGCGCCTTGTAGTCTTGCTGCAGCCAATCGCTGGCCTCGGGAAATCGCTTCGTCAATTCCTCCCACACCTTCATCGCCTCCTTCTGCGGCTCCGTCTGCGCCCCTTGCACGGCTTGAGCGGCCGTCCAGACCGCTTCACTCCAATCCACTGGCGTCACCACTGCGGCTCTCAGCCCGCCTCCAACCACCCCGATGAACATCAAAAGCAGACCTAAAAACTGGCACGCCGATTCGACTTTTCGACAACGATACGGGGAAGGGGATAAGTAGGATTTCACGTGGAATGGTTTATGCTGGGTGAATAACGCCGACTCGTACGCTGCAAATTTGTCAATCATACAGGAAAACCCACATTTTTTGCCTGCGGTCCATTGGGGCAAGGTCCACTTCCATGGGATTTCTCTGGTTCCAATTCGTTTTGCCGCGTAGCGCCTGAAAAATATGAAATAGATCCGGCATTTCACGGTAGGTGATCTGAAGAACAGCGGCCGGTGCATACGCGAAATCCCTTAGATGGTTCCGCTAGATTCTGAGGGCCTCTCATTCTTATTCATCTAATTGGCAGAGGGGCCGCAGTTATCTAACGTATCCCTGATGAAAGCACCAGCCCATCCCACAGCCAGCCCGACCGACACCCCTCAACGCAGCGGAGGAGGAGCTTCCGCGAGCTATGCCGGTGACCGTTCCATTGCGGTCTTTAAACTGGGCCTGGACATCAGCCCGCTGCGCCCTCGCCAACGCTACATCGTGCGTGCACTGCTCCAGCGGATGACCGGAACGGCTTTGGACCCGTCGCCCGGGTCGCACTTGTGATTGAGCCCCTGCTCCAAAGCGCCGCGTGGTATTCCCCAAAAATCAGTGCTGCCACGGGGTAGCAAGCCTCCGGCACGCAGCTACGTGGCAGCACTCAATATTGAAAAATGCGAGGCGGCGCTGTGGAGGAGGTCCTCAATCACGAGTGCGACCCAGGTGACGGGTCCAAAGCCACACCGGTCATCCTCTGGAGCAGTGCACGCACGACGTAGC
>CAIQXC010000605.1 GCA_903875675.1 Akkermansiaceae bacterium | reverse complement strand
GTCTGGACCGGATGAGCATGGGGTGACATCGCTTCTGATCCCTTACCTTGGTTTCGGATTTCATGCTTGGGATTTCATGCTTTCTCTTCCTCCGACCTCCTCCCTCCAAAATCACCCGATCGGGGGATGCCGCCCGAGAGCGGGGGTGGCTAGGACTTTCCCGCAGTGCCGATGTCTGACCGGACCCCTGCGAAATCCGTCGACCAACAACCCCTAACGATCCAGCATCCGAATCCAACTAACCAAAAACATGAATCCACAATCAACAGTCCACAATCCGAAATCCACCCCCCATGATCCGTTCGGAAAACGGATCCTCGCACCCTTCGCCCTCGGTTTAGCCGCGGCGGTGGTATTGGGTGTGGGATTGGCATCCCAAGCTCAGGCCCAATGGACCTACAGTCCGTGGACGGGCGACGCGGATTCGGGAATCACCAATGCTTCCCCATACACCGTGGCCGTGAACTGTGCCGGAACTGCGGCAACCGTGAACGGGGTAGCCTTCCAGGCCAGCGCCCTCTCCGGGTCCAACTTCTTGATTGGGGGAGACGTTGCAACGCACGGCCCCGACGGCAACAACGTCACCGGTGACAGCCATACCCTGGCTCAAAACTTTATTTTTAACGGGACTCCGCGCACCGTCACCCTCAACAACCTTACGCCGGGAGTGTCGTATGAGACGTCGTTCTTCTCGTTCGGCTGGGACGCTGCGGGGCGCACACAAACTTTCGCTTCCGGAAGCGATAGTCTCGTGGTGGACCAGGATGCCTATGGCCAAGGCAACGGCATCCGGATTTCGTACTTGTTCACTGCTGATGCAACCGGCTCCCGGGCATTCACGATCACACCCGTCCCGGGTGGCCAGGGCACTTTCCACATGTCCGCCTTTGCCAATCGGCAGTTGGGTGCCCCTCAGGCACCGACTGGGCTGATCGCCATCTCATTGCACCACAGTGTCCGTTTGGACTGGACGGCATCGATCGGGGCGACGGGCTATAAAGTGGAACGTTTGGATGGATCGGGCGGTTCGGTTCTTTTCACCTATGACGCATCAGGAACCTCCTACACGGACACGACTGTGACATCAGGCGGCCCCTACTACTATGTGGTCAGGGCCACAAACTCTACAAACACCGGGCTTCCCTCGGCTGAGGCTTCCGCATCACCGTCGGCGGATCCGGTAGATCAGACCCTCACCTTTGCCTTGGGCACGGCGGTGACCAAGACCGCCGCCGATGCGCCGTTTGCGGATACGGCAAGCGCATTCCCGTCCGGCTTGGCGGTCACGTATTCCGTGCCTGGCGGCGAGCAAGCCGTGGCGACGGTGGATGCCAGCACCGGCCTGGTCACCCTTACCGGGACTCCGGGTACGGCCCATATTCTGGCCGATCAAGCCGGCAATGGTGACTTCAACGCGGCGACTCAAGTCTCGCAAACCCTCACGGTGAACCAGGCGACGACGGTGCTCACCTGGGCCACGCCCGTACCGATCCCGGTCGGCACGGCGCTCAGCGGCACGCAGTTGAATGCGTCAAGCGGCGTGGTGGCGGGAGAGTTCGTGTATGATCCGCCCAGTGGCACTGTGCTCCCTCTGGGCACGCACTCCTTGAGCGTGCAGTTCACGCCAACTAACACGGTCAAATACAGCACCCCGGCACCCATGACCGTCACGATTCTCGTCACCCCGGCGAATTCCAACATCGCGTTCATCAGCGGCAACTGGAGCAATTCCGGTATATGGAATCTGGGTCATGTCCCGCTGTCCGCCGAAGATGCATTAATCCTGACAGGCAGTACGGTCGCAAAAGATAACAGCCAAGCGGTCAATTCCGTCACGGTCAACTCCGGTGGCAAGTTGACTGCCTTCAACGTGCAGAACGCATACGCCGGAAACACGATTAACCTCAACGGCGGCACGGTCCGGTTCGGCCGCGACACCAATGACAATCCCTACATTGCCGGCGGCAACTTCGTGGTCCAGGCCAACAGCACGTTCGACTCGTACAACCCAATCTATGCCGGCAGCTACAACTTGGCCAACCAGTACGGCTCCCTCGACTTTGCCGCAGCCAACCCGGGCACCTATCCCAACGGCTATTTGCTCAATCTAACTGACAACGGGGTTTCATATAATTACAATCCGAGCGGCGTGCGCAGCCGGTTCACCGGTTCCATCATCAGCCACAGCGGCGCGATCCAGTTCACCGTGAACGCGAGGGTCTTGGCTGACGGCCGCGGATTGCCTACGCTTGAGTTTCAAGACACATCCATCCGTGCGGGTCAGTCGGTCACCGTTACGGCGGCCTTTACTGCCGACGGCAGCGCGGCCGCCAGTCTCATCGGTTCGCTGGGAGTCGCCACGCTGGGGGGGGCCGAGCTGCTGACCAGCGACACCTTTACCATGTTCACGTTCTCGCCGTTGGGATATCAATACGGCATACAGTTGACGGACACTTCGACCTTCGACACGACCGGCGGGCTGTGGAGCAAGTCCGGCACGACCACCATCACCGCCACGCTGGCTGCTAGCCCCAAGGGCTCGATCGGGGATGGCCAGACCGCCTCATTCGCCTTGGCCAACGCCGGTTACGTCAGCCTGACCGGCCTGACTCCCGGCAACACCTATTCGCTCACCCTTGGGCTGGCCAGCTCTGCGGATCAGGCAACGGTCATGGCTCAGCTCGCCAAGAACGCGGCATTTGCCAACATCACGGCGGTCGGCCCGAACAAGGTCACGCTACAGTTCACGGCCCCCGCCGCAACCAGCTACTTCGCTTGGGACAACGTCCACACGTCGTCCGCCGACTGGCATCTCGGCGGCAATCTGACCGCCGTCGCGCTCGCCACCGACTTGATTGTCTCCGGCTACGCCTCGTGGCAGTCGATCAACGGTGCTTCCGGCCAGACGCTCAGTCAAGACCATGACAATGATGGTGTACCCAACGGCATCGAGTACTTCCTCGGCGGACCCAACGGCAACACCACCGGCCCCACGACCCTGCCTGGTGTCACCAAAACCGGCGATACCCTCAGCGTCACCTGGACCATGGGCCCCGGCTACACGGGTGTCTATAACACCGATTTCCTCGTGGAAACGTCCGACACTCTAACAGGTATTTGGAACCCCGAGAGCGAAGGCGGCACCGTGACCATCAGCGGCAGCAACGTGACCTACACCTTCCCGGCACCGCTTGGCTCGAAGAGATTTGTTCGCCTTATGGTTACCGGCCCGTGAGCGGAAAAACGGTAGGGCGTGGCGGTCTCGCCGCGCCCTAACTGCCCCCTGAGGGCGAGATGTCATTGACAGTCCGGGTGCGGCATCATCACCGCGTCACGGCGGACAAGTCGGCGGCCCGGGGCCGAGCCGTCCCACCTTGTAACAAATAACACATAACAAATAACCTCATCTCATGCACCCTTTCCGGAGTTAATGGGTTTTCTCCGGGATCCCCAGGGGCCGCCGGTGCGCACCGGCGGCCCCGCATTTTCTGAAAAGCTGATACGTTGAAATGACAAAATGAAAAAATCCAAACTGTAATGAATTGAACAGAAGAAAGGGACAGAGAGAACGGAGGACCTGAGGGCTTCTCATCTCCTCACTTTCAAAAACCTCTGTTTCCTCCCGTTGAAAAGAAATCCAGATACTTCTAACAACACAATGAAAGCAACGCAATGAGAAACAACCTACCACACGAAGATATGAGAAACATTAGACAGAGTATGAAGTTGATGATGATTGCAGTTGCGGCAGGCCTCATATCAGGGCTTGCCAGTCAGGCGGCAGCCAAGCCGCTTAAAGTTTTCATCCTGGCCGGGCAGTCGAACATGCAGGGGCATGCGAACATATCGACGTTCGATTCGATGGCCGCTGATCCGAAGACGGCGCCGATCCTCAAGGAGATGCGCAATGCCGACGGCACACCACGGGTGTTGG
>CAIQXC010000604.1 GCA_903875675.1 Akkermansiaceae bacterium | reverse complement strand
TGGGCACGCCGCAATACATGGCCCCGGAACAAACCGAACACCCCTCGGAAGTCGATCACCGTGCCGACATCTATTCCTTGGGCGTCGTCTTCTATCAGATGCTCACCGGCGAACTGCCGTGCGGCCAGACCTTCGCGCCGCCGTCGTCCCGTATGCGCGGGCTCACGGTGGACGTGCGGCTCGACGATGGAATAGTCGATGGCCTTGCCGTAATCCATTGCCTTGAGCCGGACCTGCACCGTCCGCGCATGAATCCAGATGTCGCAATTTCCCGCGAAGTGGCCGTGGCATTCCGCCATTTCCTCGATGACCGACGGATCAACCTTGGCAAGGCTGCCGACCCGGTGGACTTCTTCCGTTAGGCGCGCGCTCTCGACCAGCCAGTATCCGACGGCCGGAGCGTCTGCCAGAACGTTGCCCGCAACCAAGACCGCAAGTGTAAAGACGAGTGCTCGTTTCATTTCTTGTCTCTTTCCCAATCAATGCGGACCCGGTTGGGGGCAACAGCGAGATCCATGTCAGGAATTGCAGGGACTACCTCGGGCGCTTCACAGGCCAAATGAAAGGGAATATCGCGGACGTGACGACGGCCGACATCAACCGGTTTCTCCAGAAGCAGGAGACGCTCGGACCGGTGAGCAGCAACTCGCTTCGGGGCACCATCCTCAGCATGTTCCGCTTCGCCAAGCGCCAGGGGTATCTCCACCCCGACCGCGACACGGTTGCCGACATGACCGAGTCGTTCAAGGCCCCGGAAACCGAGATCACCATTTTCACGCCCGATGAGATGGCGAAGATGCTCGTCGCCAGCCATGCCCGCCTGCTTCCGCTCCTCGCCATCGGTGCCTTCGCGGGAATCCGAACGGCTGAAATCCGGCGGCTCCATTGGGAGGACATCAAATGGGACCGCGGCCACATCGAGATTGCCGGTCGCAAGGCCAAGACGGCATCCCTCGCCATGGACAAGCCCAAAGACGGAAAGAAAAAGGAGCATGACATGGCCGCCATCAAGCGCAGCACCGCGGAAGCCCTGCGCTACGGCGCTGTAGCTGGACGCAAGGTGATGCTCTCATGGGACAAGGCCTGCATCGACTATCGGCACTGGTGCAAGCTCAAACACACCTACGGCGTCTACTTCACTACTTGCGAAAAATCCAACAGCACCGCAGAAATCTGTTCTCTCAACTTGCTTGACCGCTCCGAGCCGCGCACCACCTGGTCGGCACCTCCAGCGGCGTGCAGTTGCGGCGCGTCGTTTACACCAATCCCATGGATGGAGTGACATACACCTACAATTGCGGTCGCCCCGGCCATGCCTCGGGCAAGGGCGGAAAAGTCAGCACCAAGGGTGACGGTGAGGGCGCTCATGCGCCGGGGGCGGAGTCAACTCAGGCTGAGTAGAAGCTACTGAGCGGCCCGCACTATACCTGCTTCTGACGAATAATCAGAAAATACTGATCTCAGGCAGCATAACCCGCCTCGACCCAAATTCCGAACAGATACCAGAATACCAAATAGCACATCATCAGGAAGTACCGCAGTTTCCCCCTTCGCGTGAGAACAAATAT
>CAIQXC010000603.1 GCA_903875675.1 Akkermansiaceae bacterium | reverse complement strand
TCCATTCACCAAGGAGGAGGTGACGTTCAAGGCCAAGCCCGCGTCTACCGCCATCAAGGTCCGGCCGCTCAAGAAGCTCAAGGACATGGTGGGCTGAGCAGATTGACAGGGTCCAAGGCACGATTATCAAAGCCGCCATGCACCCCGTGTATCCCCCCCCCTTTCTTCGCCGAGGCAACAACCCACAATACCATGCAACGAACCAAACTCAGTGTAATTCTATCAATTCTATGTCTGTTTTCCGCAGTCGCCTGTGAGGCGGCAAGCAAGAGCACGCTGGTCGCCAACCTGGAATCAGGCAAGTCACAGACCGTGGTGACGTATGGAACCAGCCTGACGGACGGTGCGCCATGGGTGAGCGAGGTGCAGGCGGCACTCGAGCTCAACTACCCCAGCAAGGCCAAGCTCATCAACAGCGCCAAGAGCGGCATGTGGTCGAAGTGGGGCGCGGAGAATCTCGATCAGCGCGTGATTGCGAACAAACCGGACACGGTGATTATCGAGTTTTCTATTAATGATGCGTATTTGCAATACAAGACATCGGTCCAGCAGGCGCGCGGCTACCAGTGCTTCCAACGGCCTTCACCACCAAAGCCAACTTCTAACATTCATGATCCGCCACACATGGCTATTTGCCGCGCTAGTGAGGAATGCAATGCCTGAGCCCTCCTCAAACTTCCTCTTCAAGAATCTGGCCGTGCTCTTTTAGCCACGTCTTGGCCTTTTCTGTGGAAGGTGCTTTGGCGCGAACAATGTTCCAGAATCGGGGGGAGTGGTTGGATTCCATGAGATGGGCCAGCTCATGCACGATCACGTAGTCGATCACAAACATGGGTGCCTTGATCAAGCGCCAGTTGAAGTTCACATGGTCCTGCACCGTGCATGACCCCCAGCGATAGCGATTGTCCACAATTCGAGCATCGCCGAACGCCACCCCCAGCTCACGGGCGCAGCGCACCACCCGTGGGAGAATGATTTCCTTGGCCCGCATGACATACCACTCCTTGAGGACATTCCGCCGTTTCACCTGCTGAGCGGCTGGAATCAAAAACCGCCGCAGAAATTCGACGCCACCACTCGTGGTTTCCTCAATCTGAATGGAGTATTCCCTGCCGAGATATAATGCAGACTCAACGTTAACCACCTCTTTGCCAGGTGGGTGCGGGCGATCCTGATACTTCTGGGAATGATGCAGCTTGTCGAACAACCACTGTCGCTTGGACTCGACCACCTGGCGGATCACCTCCTCAGTCGTGCCTACCGGCGCATGCACCACAATCATGCGGTCACGCTCCACCGTGATGGTGAGTTTTTTCCGTCTGGCGGAACGGACAATCTGATAGGTAAGATCCATCAGGCGGCGTAGAGAATGATGTCGCGGTTTTTCTCGGCAATTTCCATGAGCCGGCTGATGATGTGCTTTCGGCTTTTCACGAGCCCGGGGAGCTGGGCATATCCGGGCTGAAGGAGCGCCTTTTGAAGGTCGGCTATCAACTTGTTACGGGCCGGAATGCTTTCCCAAAATCCAGTGAGTTTCAATTCCCGCTCGATCTCACTGTAGAGATCTTGCGTCAGCGCCACGAGCTGGCTGATTTTTTCCTCCTCCCTGACGCGGTAGGCCGTTGCATCCTCGGCCGCCATTGCCACTTTCACTGTCGGCTCCTCGCCGAAAATCTCCCGCCGCAACATCCGGAACAACGGCATTTGTTTCTTCCGGTGCAGGCCGTACGTCGGTTCCTTGCCAGCATCCACGATGCGCTGGCGCAGCTTCTCCAGTTCCTTGTAAATCTTCTTCCAGTTGTTAGCGAATGTTTCGAGGATTTTCCGCAGGGCCTCGGCAAAGGATGCTTGCAGCTCGGGATCATCATTCAGGTTCACATCGAGATGATGGCGGACCGCGTGTTCGATCTCGGCTGCCTTGGTCTTGGTGCGGTTGTGTTTCTTCACCTCCTTCTGGAAATCCTCGTCGAGGATCGATATGGGTTCCACCTTCACGGCGATGCCGCGTGATTCAAGAAACGCGTCGGTGATCTTGCGCAGCTTCGGCGGGATGCCTTTCATGCTCAGCCTGCCATCGCGGAAATGCTTCTCCGCCATGACGTTGACCTCCACCAGCGATTGGTAGTCGTTCATGAAATTCAGCGCCTCCTTGGCCGGAAATACCAAATTGAGGTTCTTGGTGAATTTCCTAAACAGTCCCATGAATCCGAAGCGCAGGTCCTCGTCATAGAACACGTCGAAAAAAGCGTCGTGATCGGTCAGATCCGTGAGTTTGTGTTTATGCAGGAGGGAGATGATGCCATCATGGCTGGCCCGCAGTTCCCGCAACTCCTCCTCGGGAAAACTCAACACATCCAGCACTTCCTTTTGTTCCCGCTCGTCATAATTATCGAGCGCCTGCTTCAAGTGGTTGCCGATACTGACGTAGTCCACGACAAAGCCCTTGTCTTTCCCCTCGCCACCCACCCGGTTCACGCGGGCAATGGCCTGGAGCAACCCGTGGGCGACAATGATCTTGTCCAGATACATCACCTGCTCGACGGGTGCGTCAAATCCGGTGAGCAGCATGTTGTTAACGATGAGGATGCCTACATCGCCGGTCACGCCCTGGTCATTCCCGCCAAAGGGCAGCTTGAAACTCTTGATGGTAGCCTCATGCTTCGAGGCATTGGTATAGGGGGTTAGATGCAGCTCGTCGTTGTGCATGCCGGAGATGACCACGTCGCTCTTCAATTGCCTGAGTGTCTCCAACTCCGGTGCCTGCGGGTCGGCCTTTTCCAGGGTTGCAATGGCGGCGACCACGGCGGCATCGACATGCTGCTTGTAGCGCACGGCGGCCTCGCGCGAGGTGGCGACAATTTGTGCCTTGTAGCCGTTGGGAAAGACATGGGTCAGGTAGTGCCCCACCATGTCCTTGGCCTTGGCCTCGATGGTCGTGTGGGATTCCAGATAGGCCTTGCGTCCACCAGCGCCCATGATCTGGAGATGCTCGGGCAAGGTGTAGTCCTTGAAGACATCCTTGAACATCGCGTCCATCCCCGGCTTGTCGGGCACATCGGCGTTGTGGGTGCGGCCTTCATAGATAATTTCGAGGGTTACCCCGTCCGCGATGGACTGGCGCATCGTGTATTTGTCGATATAGTCGCCGAAGACGCGCTCCGTCTTATCAATGGGTGTGCCGGTATAACCGATGCGCGAGGCGTTGGGAATGCCCTTATCCAGGTTGGCAGCGAGCTTGGAATACTGCGAGCGATGGGCTTCATCCGTCATCACCAGGATATGCGGGCTGGTATTCAGCTCAGGGAACGTCTCCGATAGATCCGCTTCGCGGAACTTGTGAATCATCGCCATCACCAAATCCGATGCATCGCTGGCCAGCAGTTCCTTGAGCCGTTTGATACTGTCGGCAGGCTTGACGGTGAAGCCAATGCTCTGGCTGGTTTCCGCAAGCTGTTGTTCCAACTGGGTGCGGTCGGTGATGAAGACCACCTTCCACTTGGAAAGCGAGGGGTGGCGATACATCTCTCTAACCATAAACATCATGGTCAGGGATTTGCCGGACCCCTGGGTGTGCCAGATGATGCCGCTGCGTTCGCGCGGGTTCCTGTCGGCCAGCAGGCGTTTCACCGCTAGTTTCACGGCGCGGAATTGCTGATAGCGTTCCACCACCTTGATCAACTCGCCTTTGCTATTGCTGCTGAAAATGGTGAATGTGCGGATGAGATCCAGCAGGTTGTCGCGGTCCAGCATTCCGGCGACGAGTCGCTGCTGGTCATTGGGGCTGCTGCTGCCGTGTTTCAGGTCATTGAGGGAACGCGGATAGGGATCCGCCCAGCGGTAGAAGAGTTTTTCGGTGTGGGTTGTGATCGTGCCGAACTTGGCTTCCTGCCGACAGGTCGTGACCACGAACTGATTGTAGAAAAACAGCGGCGCACTGCCTTCACCCTTGGCACCCCGCTGCTCGCTGTAGCGCAGCAGTTGGTCGATGGCCTCTGGAATGGGCTCCTTTGCCTTGGGCGACTTGCACTCGATGACCACAACCGGCAGGCCGTTGAGGAAGATCACGATGTCCGGGATGATATGGTGCTCGGTGCCGAGGATGCGCACCTTGAACTGGCAAACGGCGATGAAGCGGTTGTTGTCCCGATTTTTGAAATCAATGAACTTCACCGACGGGCTCTTCTCGCCCGTCTGGCGGTTCTCGCTGACGCTGGTGTTTTCCAACAACTGGTTGAACACATGCCGGTTGTTTTGCAACAGGTTGGTACTGGGAAAGTTGGCCGTGAGTTGCTTCACCACCTCATCCACCTGATCGTCTTCCAGCCACGGGTTGATGACTTTAAGCTGTTCCCGCAGCACCGACAGCATCACCACCTCGGTGAAGGTCGAGCGGTGGCTGTCACCGGGATGCTGTTTGGCGTCCAGGTCGATGATCTCCCATCCGAGACCGGCAAGCTGATCCAGCAGTGGTTTCTCGACGTGTTCCCGTTCGTCGAGGCGGATTTGCGCAGGAGTGTCCTTGGTGTTCATGAGGGTATGTCGGGTCTCGTTGATAGATTGTAAAAACTGCGCAACTCGCCCAGCACTTCGGACAAAGTGATACGGGAAATACCCAAGGATTTCAGATCCGGCGGGTCTTGGGCGATGAGCGAAAAAGCAATCGTAAGATCTTGTTGCAGGCTGACGGGCAACGTGATCTTGGCATCTCGATCCAACACGGTGAACAGGCGGAAAATATCGTTCTTGTGCTTGCGGATGTTTTTGGAGTCCACCGCTTCCCCTGCTGCCTTTCGGTTGGATAGATC
>CAIQXC010000602.1 GCA_903875675.1 Akkermansiaceae bacterium | reverse complement strand
CCCAGGGCCAGCCGGCAGAGGCCATCGCGTGGTATCAGAAAGTCAGAACCGTGTATGAGGACGCGGCCCAGGCGATCGCCTTGTTCGAGGAGAAACGGGTGAGTCTGCCGGAGGTGACAATTTTCAAACCTGGCGACGAGGTGAAGCTAACACTCGACTATCGCAACATCAAGGAAGGTGCCGTTCAGTTATATAAGGTCGATTTGCAAAAACTCTATCTGCGTGAGAAAAGCCTCAGCAACATCACGCGAGTGGACCTCGCCGGCATCGCCCCTCAAGCCGGCGAAACGTTCGCTCTGGGCGCGGGCACCGACTATGTCGTGAAGCAACAGGTGCTCCATTTGCCGGTCAAGGAAGAAGGTGCCTATCTGGCCATCGTGCGCGGCGACAACCTCTTCACCAGCGGTTTGGTGCTTATCTCGCCGCTCAAACTCGAGGTGAAGGAAAACCCGGAGGGCAGCGTTCGAGCCACCGTCACCGATGCCGCCACTGGCAAGGCACTGGCCGATGCCGAGGTAAAAGCCCTCGGCAGTTCCAGTCCGCAAGTCCAAAGCGGCACCACCGATCCGCGCGGCGTCTTTGAAGTCAGCGGCATCCAAGGCACCTCCACCGTCATCGTCAGACAGGGCGACAACCGCTATGCGTTCCATCGCGGCACTCTCACTCTCGGATCCCACAACTCGCCCCTGCCTGCCCAGAACCTTGTCAATTCACCCCCAGCAAAACCCAGCACCTCCGCCTCCCCCAAGCGCCAGGTATTGGAAAAAGGCGAGTACCTCAAGAATATCGACGAGTCTAACAGAGCAGTGCAGAAATCACAAATTCAAAACTGGGAATCCAAGCGCCGCGCCAATAGCAAGGGCGTAGAAGCCAGCGACGTGATGAAGAAGTAGCTAGATTTTCAAAGTCACCCGGTACCCACCCAGACCATCATCACCTATCAGCGGTGCGGATTCCCTTGCCACAGGTCCGCGATCACGCCGTATCCCTTGGTGTCTTGGTCCTTGAGTTCACAACGGATGAACGGGTAGTGATCGTTGACTAGGAAGTAGCTTTCCATGAGCTCGGCGAAGTATTCCTTTTCACTGGTCATGGCTGGCAGCGAGATCCGCTTGCCGTCGAAGCGGAGGACTGAGTTGTATTTGCCGTCCTTTTTGGCCTGCTCGTATGCGGCCGTAATCTTCCTGCCCAACTCGGAATCCTTTTGCGCGTGGCGATCATAATAGGCGAGGGCCACTTGGTGGAGCACATCGGATTGCTGGAGCATGGACCAGTCCATCATCCGTTGCGGATCCCCTATCTCAACCGCGCCCAGCTTGTCGGGATTCACTCCTTCGAGCTGCAACTTCGCACTGTCACCGCAATACTGCAGATAGGGCCCCTTGCGTCCATATTCCAGCCAGACCGGAATCCCGTGCAATTGCTTCTGCCCCTCGACGGAAATGAAATGATCGATGACGTGCAGCTTGTAGTTGAGAATCTTCACCATGGCTGTGCAGAGACCCGGCTGCCTGGCCAATTGCGGGTTGACGTAAACCGTCCAGCCATCGACGTCCCGTTTGTCGTATTGACTGGTTGGAATGTACTTCCCTTTAGCCGGGCCGGAGGCTTTTGCGGTGGCGGCTGCGGCTTGGGGGTGGTCCAGATAGGTGGCGAGGGATGTCTCCAGGCGAAGGATTTGCCGGGGATCCACTCCCCAATACCGTTCAACCAGTCGTGCCATCGCGGGGTCCTGCTCGCGCAATTCGGCCCGCACAAACGGGTAGATGTCATTGACGCCGAAATAGGCTTCTGAGCTTTCCGCCAGATATTCCATGCGGTTGGTCCGGGCGTAATGCGAGCCGATTCCGCCATCCCAGATCTTCACCTTCTCATTGATTCCGGATTTCATCATGCGCTGATAATTGGCCTCGCATTCGGCGTTGCCATAGTCATGACCCTTGCCAATGAAATGATGGTCGTAGCCGTGGACCATCTCGTGAAAAATGACAAACGGATGGCGATAGCTGTCACCGACATACTCTTTGGCGCTGAGCGATATCATCGAATCCGGATCCTTCGGCAGCTTGTAACCGCGCTCAAGCAGCCATGCGGTTTCTGGATGATAGGACAGGCTGACCTTTTCATCGTACTCGATCCAGATGGGGGTGTGCTCCTGCAGGTTGCAAACCGCCGTGGCGGGAGCGGCCAGTTTAATCTGGTAGAGATCCCATTTCAAATGTCCGAAGGTTTTGGCCATTTGTTCGGGATACTGCTTGATGACATCGCGATTTGTGTAGATCGTCCAGCCCTCCATGTTGCGAACTTCAAACCGCTCGGCGCTGACCGGCTGGGCGACCGGGCCTGTCACCGGATCCTCATTTTCCTGCTGGGCTCCGGCGCTCGGCAGCAAGCAGATGATTGACCACAAGACTGAGGTGAGTCTTGCGATGGATTGTGGTTTCCGGAAATTACGACGACGGGGGGTGCACTTGGCTTCCATTGCCAGTGAACTGTGTCGGGCACTCGAATCTTTCAGCACGGACCTACAGATCATTGCCGGGCTCATGCAGCCACTGGCGTCACAACACACGCGACGAAGCCCGGCAACCCGTCGTTTTCACCAATCATCAGTCCTCAATCATCAATCAAATTGTGGAGCTCATGTGGAACCATGAATATGACCTCGAAAGTAAGAAGGTTTGTCGCGGTTTATGATCGGCAATCGGAGCACCGGGTGGGTCAAGTCGAACTCACCGCGGAGGAATTCGATCTTTTGCGACACGCGTGCGGGATAGGCAATCTTGACACATGCTATGACTGTTATCCTGTTAGTTTATACCAGCTTGAGCAAATCTCAAACATGAAATTTATTATGTATTGCAGCGAAATGCACGAGTTCTTTTTGGAATCCGAGACGCAAACCTAAAAAGGAGAATGAAAATAGCCAAAACCGCTGGAATTCTCCTAGCGCAAATGTTGATGGCCGAATTGTCATCGTGGCGCTTTACCGAATTCACATCGCAGGTGTTAGGGCGGAATGACATGGCTTTCATCGTGGTTTGGTGCCGCTTTGGTCGTAATTTCCGCAGGATTGTTCCACATGACATGGCGCGTCTGATGGCGTGCGGCGGCCGGAGCTTTGCCCCAGACCCCAGGATTTTCAAGGCATGGACGGATGCTCCCAACGATGGGTTTTG